>JAFARV010000525.1 GCA_019245255.1 Acidobacteriaceae bacterium
GACCTAAACGCCCGCTTCAGCAGCAGTCAATAGCGCAACACCGCGAACATGAGCGAGTTTCAGCGCCGATTTCGGGCTAATGGCATGGAAAACTTCTTCGACAGCCGCGCTCTCCGGAGCGAAGTTTTCCAGTACTTCCCGCAATCCCTGGGCAATTTGCTTCAGTCGCAGCTCTAGAGGATCCGCCGTGCACGTGCGCAGAACACCGGCCGTTACAAGCTGGTGGCGTTTGCCATCGCTGTCGATTACGCCAAAGCCGGTTGCCTCGGTACCGCAGTCGATCCCTACGATTCTCATTTCGAGAGTGCCGCGATGTTATGCCAAAGCTTCCACTTCCGCTTCGTCTACTTCGTAATTTCCGTATACATTCTGGACGTCGTCGTGGTCGTCCAAGGCGTCGTAGAGCTTCTGCATGGCCTGCGCGTTTTTTCCTTCCAGCTTGACCGTATTCTTCGGTACCATCGCGATCTCGGCGGACTCGGCCGGGATACCGGCCTTTTCAAGCGCTTTTAGCACAGACTCGTGCGCTTCAGGCGCCGAGAGAATCTCCCACGCCCCGCCGTGGTCGCGCAAGTCGTCGGCTCCCGCATCGAGAACAATGTTCATCAGCTGATCCTCGGCCGCCTTCTCGCCGTCCACAATGATTTGGCTCTTGCGTTCGAACATCCAGGCGACACTGCCCTGCTCGCCCATATTCCCGCCATTCTTGGAAAATACATGCCGGATTTCGCTTACGGTGCGATTGCGGTTGTCCGTCGCCACATTGACGAGGACGGCTGCACCTCCCGGCCCGTAACCCTCAAACAGGATTTCGTCGATTTGGCTGCCCTCGAGCTCACCGGTTCCGCGCATGACCGCGCGTTTGATGTTGTCCGACGGCATGCTGACCGCCTTCGCGGCGGTAATCGCGGTACGTAGCCGCGGATTCGCCTCGGGATCGCCGCCATTACGCGCTGCGATCATGATTTCTTTGATGATGCGCGTGAATACCTTTCCGCGCTTTGCGTCGAGAGCCGCCTTCTTGTGCTTGATGGTGGCCCATTTGCTGTGTCCAGACATGCGAAAACCTCTTATGTGCTGTAAGTTACGAGGATATCAGAGCTAGCTGCCCCTGGAGACCGTCCGGCAGCTTTCTGGACTTTGAATGGCGGCGATTGTGGAACGAAAAATTTCTTCTAAAGTTTCTACCGGCTGACGCCGAATAGATTTATGAGATTGGAAATTCCGGCCACAGCATCCGGGGCTCCTGTGGATCAGACAAGAGCTTGGGATGGCCGCAGCCGGAATCATGAAGTTAGCTACTCCAAACGGCTCTGCCTGCGTTCACGTTGGTCTTGACTTTCATGTGGCCTCCTTCCTCAGCTTTATGACGAATACAATGTCTTAATACCTATCCCCTAATGGGGACGGAAGTTCCGGTTGCAAACGGTGACGGCTCTCGGATCAGACGAGAACTGCCATGTCGAAACCGGAGACGCGGAATTAACTACTCCAAACGGCTCTGCCTGCGTTCACGTTGGTCTTGACTTTCATGTGGCCTCCTTCCTCAGCTTGATGACGAATACGTTGCCTTAATACCTTCCCCTAATGGGGACGGACGTTCCGGTTGCGGACGGCGACGGCTCTCGGATCAGACGAGAACTGCCATGTCAAAACCGGAGACGCGGAATTAGCTACTCCAAACGGCTCTGCCTGCGTTCACGTTGGTCTTGATTTTCATTCTGCCTCCTTCCTCAGCTTGTTCACTACTCTGTTCAGCTTCGGCTGCTGCGTTACAGTGCAAGACCAGCTTCGCAACGATTGCCCGCACGCTCAAGGTCCGGACGTACTGACATGCAAAGCAAAAACTGTGGAGAGACGATGCCCGCAAAGCGAAATCGTACTCGCCTAATCCGGTACGCCACGACGGTTGCCTTACTCAGAAAAAACTGGCTTGGTTTGTATTCCAACAGCACTGTTTTTCGCTCTTGTCCTTTCGGAGAGTCGCGGATATGGAAACTGTGCCCTGAGAATCTGCAGAGTCTCGGCAGGATGTTCCCGGACGCTTAGCCGGTCCGGCTGATCTCAAACGGAGCCTGCGAACCTAACTGGTTGCGATGGGGTGGCTTTCCACAAAAAACGGCGAACAGTCACCGCCTGTTACGAGCTACAACGTCCTGCATCGCTAGTAACCGCCAAACGAAGAAGGTGACGATAGGAATCTGCAGCAATAGGGTCGCTCCTATCGTCGAAGCCGTCGTTAGGATGAAGTAAGGGAGGACATGATGAAGAAGGGACTGCTCGCTTTTGCGATCGCATTCGCGGCCGCGTTTCTTGCCCGGTCACAAACAAACGACAGCAACACGAAGAAGCGCCACCTCGACGGCACCTGGCAGCTAGTCTCCGGACAACCGCTCCCCAAAGGAGCACGGGATATCAAAATA
>JAFARV010000612.1 GCA_019245255.1 Acidobacteriaceae bacterium
GGATGACGCTTTGTTTGGGCCCGGTGTTTTGGAGGACCCCGAGGATCTCTACCTGGAACTCTTCGATGCGGTTGCCTTGGAAGATAGTGCGCCCGACGCCGTGCAAACCGGGCCGGACGTCTTTCAGCGGGAAAAAACTCTGGCCCAGAACGATGCTGGCCGGCATGAACAGCATCAGAAGGCCGAGTACCCCGGCTCGCACCCAAACGCCCGGGACTGCAACGCGTCTGCCGTTAATCATTGTCATCCATATTGCTTCCTGACGATTTTGTTCCAAACCGGTTCCGATTAAACTGGAAAGGACTTCTGTCCAATAATGGCAAGCGCACCTATCGCCCAGTCCGCGGACGCTCCTGCTAAGCCAAGTCGCATCTCATGGGCAGCTATTGCCTGGTTCGGCGCTCTGCTGTTTCTATGCTACGCGCCAATCCTTTTCAGGATGGCAAAACAGTGGGCGAACGACGAGAACATGGGCCACGGATTCTTTGTGCCCATAGTCGCAGGCTACATTGCGTGGAAACGCCGCGATCTATTGGTCGCAACACCTCGGAATCCCAGCATGTGGGGTCTGGTGATTGTTGTCTGGGCGGCCCTCCAGGCTCTGGTCGCGACGCTCGGCGCCGAAATCTTCACGGCCCGGCTCGCGTTTGTCATGTCGTTGTTTGGCGTTGTTCTGTTTATCGGGGGGAAGCAGTGGCTAAAAATTCTTCTGTTCCCGTTGCTGCTACTGCTGTTCATGATTCCCATTCCGCAGATCTTATACGCGCGCCTTACGTTGAGCCTGCAGATGCTCGCCAGCGAACTCGGCGAGATACTCATTTCGGCCATGGGCATTCCAGTCATTCGAACAGGCAACCTGCTTCAACTGCCCAGCCAGACGCTCGACATTGCCGAGGCGTGCAGCGGGATACGGTCGCTCCTTTCCCTGGGGTTCCTTTCCTTGGTGTATGCGTATTTCACCGATAACCGCGCGTGGATGCGGGTCGCGCTGCTGATCGCCACGGTGCCGATTGCGATTTTCGCGAATGGGATTCGGGTGGCAACGACCGGATGGTTATCTGAGATCGACCTCAAGCTTGCGCAGGGCACGTATCATGAGATGGAGGGCTATCTGGTATTCGTCGTGGCGCTACTGGCTCTCATCGCGACGCACCGCGCGATCAGCTTTGCGGCGCGAAGGTTCGGAAAGGCTTAGACACGTGCCAGGATTTCTCACCTCGAAGACATCACGCACACTGAGCATCGTCCTGCTCGCGCAGGCTGGAGTATTCTACGGATTTTCGCGGCAGGAGAACGTGCCGCTTCACCGGCCGCTCGAGCAGTTCCAGCTACCAGGTTCAAGCTGGATTTCGGTCGAAGACATGCCGCTCGACAAGGAAACGCTCGACGTACTGCGTGCGGACGATATTCTTTCCCGCCTTTACCGGAGCAGTGACACCGGAACGATGGCAACGATGTTCGTCGCATACTTCCAGACACAGCGGACCGGCAAGACCCCGCATTCTCCGAAGAATTGTCTACCCGGCAGCGGGTGGGTGCCGTCGGAATCCGGTGACATCCACATCTCGGTCCCGGGCGAGCAGGGTCCGATCACCGTTAATCACTATGTGGTCTCGCGCGGCGACAATCAGAGTGTGGTCTTGTACTGGTACCAGAGTCATAACCGCATCGTTGCGAGCGAATACTGGGCCAAGTTCTATACCGTCGCAGATGCCATTCGATATAACCGGAGCGATACTGCGCTGGTGCGCGTCGTCATCCCGGTTAGCCACGCCGATACCCGATCAGCTACGGATCAGGCGGTTACCTTCGTGCAATCCTTCTTCGAGCCCTTGAAGGCTTACCTCTCGAGCTGAGATTTCTTCTTTGCGCGGGCGGAGGCACTCTCCTCGACCCCGGTCCGCGCCCTGAAAGTGCCAGGCTGCATCTATTCTCTTGTAGAAACTCGTGGCGGTTGTGGAAACCCCACAATTACGATAGACATAAACTAGAAGAAATGTCAGCTGTCGCCCCCGCTGTGCTAAGCACGTCGCTCACCGATAGAATCGGCAACACCGCTCTACTCGAGATTCGGTCCGCCTCACGGGGAGATGTGCGCGTATTCGCCAAAGCCGAGTTTCTGAATCCAGGCGGTTCGGTAAAAGATCGGCCCGCGCTGAACATGATTCGCAGGGGGGAGGAGACCGGCGATTTTCAGCCAGGAAAAATTCTGCTTGATTCTACGAGCGGCAACACCGGTATCGCCTACGCCATGATCTGCGCTGCCAAGGGCTATAAGGTGAAGCTGTGTTTGCCCGCGAATGCCTCTCCGGAGCGGAAGCAGATCCTCAAAGCGTATGGCGCTGAACTCGTTCTTACCGATCCGGGCGAAGGCTCTGACGGAGCGATTCGAGTCTGCAAAAAGATCTACGAGCAGAGTCCCGATGCCTACTTCTACCCGGATCAGTACAGCAACGACGCAAATTGGGAAGCACACTATCACTCAACTGCTCCTGAAATCGTTGAACAGACGGGCGGAGCCATCACGCACTTCGTTGCAATTCTGGGGACGAGCGGAACCTTTATAGGCGTTTCGCGCCGGCTAAAGCGCGACCTTCCCGGTGTGCAGTGCATCTCGGTAAAACCTGCAACGCCGTTTCACGGTCTGGAGGGCACGAAGCACATGCCGACGGCGATCAAGCCTCGGATCTACGATCCTGGAGTCGCGGACGACAATCTCTGGATCGAAACCGAGGACGCCTATGACATGTGCCGCCGCACCGCCCGCCAAGAGGGATTGCTTTTGGGCATCTCAGCCGCCGCAAACGTGCTCGCCGCAAGCCGTGTTGCTGAGGCGCTTGCGACCCGGGGCGAATCCGGCACCGTTGTGACGATCCTGTGCGACGGCGGGCAGAAGTATCTAAGCGAACCATTTTGGAATGATTGAGATCGAGGCGAGCCCCTGGCGCACGATGGTGGCCCATGCGGAGCGCACATACCCGAACGAGTGTTGCGGCGCGATGCTTGGCCGTGTGGTCGAGGATAAGAAGCTGGTCACAGACGCGGTTCCACTCGACAACGCCTTTAAGGGTGAACAGGCCGAGCGCTACGAACTGCGTCCTGAAGACCTGCTTGCTGCGGACCGCGCGGCACGCGACCGGGGCCTCGATCTGATCGGCATCTTCCACTCTCACCCGGACTGCGATGCCTACTTCTCCGAGACGGACCTGAAGAACTCGTGCCCGTGGTACTCGTTCGTTGTCCTCTCGGTCAAGAACAACAAATTCGATCACGCGAACAGCTTCTTGCCCGATATCGAGCAAACGCGGGCAGACACTGAGGAATTAATATGGCCAAAATCCTGATACCAACCGCGCTGCGACAGTTCACTGACCAGAAGGATTCGATTGAGGTCACTGGCGTGACCGTCGCTGACGCGCTCAACCACCTGACGGCGCAATACCCGAATCTCAAGAAGAACCTCTTCAACGATCAGGGTAAGCTCCGCAGTTTCGTCAACGTGTACGTGAATGACGAGGACATTCGTCACCTCGACAAAACCGAAACCGCGCTGAGCGGCGACGAAACAGTTTCGATCGTTCCAAGCATCGCAGGCGGGTCCGCGACCATCGTTGAGCCGCCCGCCGCGGCGTTGACGGTGGACGAAGTGGCGCGCTTTAGCCGGCATCTCATCCTGCCCGAAGTAGGCGTCGAGGGTCAGCTCAAGCTGAAGCAGGCGAAGATCGCGATGATCGGTGCCGGGGGCTTGGGCGCTCCGGTTGGCCTATATCTCGCGGCCGCGGGTGTCGGCCGGGTCGGCATCGTTGACTTCGACGTTGTGGATGCCTCCAATCTCCAGCGCCAGGTGATCCACGGCACCAGCGATTTGGGACGAAAAAAGTTGGATTCGGCTGCCGATCGGATGAAGGACATCAACCCGAACATTCGCATCGATAAATTCGATACCGGGTTGAACAGTTCGAATGCACTCGAGATCTTGCGCGACTATGATCTCGTCATAGACGGTACGGACAATTTCCCAACGCGCTATCTCGTAAACGATGCCTGTGTGCTGCTGAAGAAGCCGAACGTTTACGGGTCCATCTTCCGGTTCGAAGGGCAAGCCACGGTTTTTGCGTATGAAGATGGCCCCTGCTATCGCTGCCTGTATCCCGAGCCACCCCCTCCCGGTCTGGTTCCAAGCTGTGCGGAAGGCGGTGTTCTGGGCATCCTTCCCGGGCTGATCGGAGTCGTGCAGGCGACTGAAGCCGTCAAGATCATCCTTGGGGTCGGAGAAACGCTTAAAAACCGTTTGCTTCTTTACGACGCTCTGAATATGCGATTCCGTGAGCTGAAGCTTCGTAGGGATCGGCACTGTCCGGTATGCGGAGACAATCCGACGGTGAAAGAACTGATCGATTATCAGCAGTTCTGCGGCATCACGCCGGCCGCGGCCCAGCCTGCGAGCGGAGAAGGTGTTATCGATCCCGTGGAGGTGAAACGCAAGCTCGACCGCGGCGAAAATTTCACGCTCATTGATGTACGTGAGCCGCACGAATACCAGATAGCTCGCATTCCCGGCGCAAAGCTGATTCCGCTCGGGGAGTTACCCAAGCGCTTAAACGAACTGGATCCGAACGCGGATATCGTGGCTCACTGCAAGAGTGGCGCCCGCAGCCAGAAAGCCGTCGACTTACTGAAGCAGAACGGTTTCCGCAACGTCCGCAACATGGTTGGTGGAATTCTAGCCTGGAGCGACAAAGTCGACCCAAGTACACCCAAGTACTGACCCGCCCCCTACGAATGCACGTGCTCGGGCAATCGCACCGGCGCAAAGTGATTGATTGGCCCGTGCCCCCGGCCTAATCGGGGCGCGCTCTCAATTGCCGATTGAACGTAAGCCTTTGCGACCGATATTGCTTGCCGTATATTATGGCCAAGCGCCAACCCGGCGGTTATCGCAGCCGAATATGCGCATCCCGTTCCATGGGTATGCAGCCCTTTAATTCTTTGGCCGGGAAATTCCACAAATCCGTGTGAGTCGCGCAGAATATCGATGGGCTCGCCGGCGCTGTGTCCGCCCTTAATCAACACGCACTTGCATCCGAGCTGGAACAGCTGCTCGGCCGCCGACTTCATATCCTCGGGCGCTCTAATATTGGTGCCGGTAAGGAATTCGGCCTCGGGAATATTCGGCGTCAGCACGGTCGCACACGGAATAAGCTCCCGTTTTACAAATTCGCTGGCATCACGTGACATGAGTGCAGCGCCGTGTTTACTGATCATAACCGGGTCGACCACGAGCGGAAACGAGAACCTTCGCGCCCTGGCCGCAATCTTTCGCACGATATCCGCACTACCGAGCGCACCCGTTTTAGCAGCGTCAGGCGGAATATCGGCGAGCACAGCGTCCAGTTGTTCGAGCACAAAGTCGCCAGGAACAGTTTCGACGCGCGAAACCGATTCTGTGTTCTGAACGGTAAGCAGCGTGATTACTGCTTCGCCATAAACGCGGAATTGGTGAAATGTTTTGAGATCCGCCTGGATGCCAGCTCCGCCGGACGGATCGGAGCCCGCCATCGTAAGCGCGACTGCCATCACAACCAACGGTATCGCAAGCTCGGAGGCAGCCCTACTGGAAAGTGTCGGTACTAGTACTGGAGCCCGAAGAATTACTGAGGCTCAGGGTCACAGATCCGACCTGATTGACATCGCCAGTCACGGGGAATGTGGCCTGAAGCGAAAAGGATCCGCCGGTTTTGCTTTGCGTAAAGAAATACGTTTGAAATGCCGCGGACGCATTGACGGAAATCCCATTCGGCGTGATCTGACGTCCCGAGGTGTCGTAGAACACGAAATTCAGATTCCCGCAGGTGTACGTATTGTCGAAGCCTGTCACTGTGATCACAAGGTTCGGATTCTGCCTCACAGCAGTAGCAGTAGCGATCTGGACTGTCTGCGGCGCAATCGTGAACGATTTCGACACAGGCGCCTTATCCGGGAAGGTCACCGTGAACGTAATTGTCCCGGCCGTGGTCCCCGTCTGAAAGGTAATCGAGGACTGCCCGTTGTAGGTAGCAGCTTGCG
>JAFARV010000637.1 GCA_019245255.1 Acidobacteriaceae bacterium
GCAAGATTCAGGATGTTGCTGTAATCGGTCGGAAGCGGCCCGCGATTTTGAAGCCAGTTGTCGAGATTGAAGCCGTTGCCGTTATTCGTTCCGATGTTGCTCGAGTAAGCATATGAGCCGAGGACCTCCAAGCCATCCGAGAAATGCTTGTCTGCCCGCACCAATAGGCCCTTATATGTGGCTCGACCTTCCCATTCTTGTATGTCGATAGGGCCAAGCGAACAGATCGCTTGGGGATCGTCACGTTGTATCGCAGTACACAAGGGTATGACTGGGCCGTGGATGCTGTTGAAGTGGTTTAAATCAACAGCCCCGCCCAAGCTAAGATGCGCGAACCGTCTATAGACAAAATCAGCGCTCAAGACGAAGTCTCGGGCGATCTCTCGCTGGCCCCCACGCTCGCATGAAACGCAGACGAGGTCTTGAAGCCGGTGGGAAATACCGCGTTCGCCGACTGCTTAGGGTTTGTCTAGAAATAACATTTCCATTTGAAAATGTTTTGGCTTATACTGGTCCCAGTGGCCGATACGGCTGGGATCAAAGCACGCCACGAAGCATTGCGACCGGTTCTGGATGAGCGGACGAAGCGTCTGCTGGCCGCTGCCGAGAGTCACGCGATTGGCAGGGGCGGCATCTCGATTGTTTCCAGAGTGACAGGGATTTCACGGCCAGTGATTCGGCAGGGAATATCGGAGTTGAAGAACCCTGAGACTCTTGCCACCGCTCGGATTCGCAGGCAAGGCGGTGGGCGCAAGAAGGCGGTTGACAAGGACACATCCTTGAAGTCGGAACTGGAGGAACTGCTGGAATCGACCACGCGGGGCGATCCGGAAGCTCCGCTGCGGTGGACCTGCAAGAGCGTCCGGCAGTTGACGGCCGAACTGCAGCGGAGGAAACACCGGGTGAGCCACCAGGTCGTGGCGGACCTGCTGCATCAGTTGGGCTACAGTTTGCAAGCCAACCGCAAGACGAAAGAAGGGATCGATCACCCGGACCGCAACGCTCAATTCGAGCACCTGAGCGGAAGAGTCAAATCGTGCCTGCGACGTCGCCAGCCAGTCATCTCGGTCGACACGAAAAAACGGGAATTGGTGGGAGAGTTCAGGAATAATGGGCGGGAATGGCGTCCTGAAGGACAGCCGGAACTGGTTCGAGTACACGATTTCGTCGATGCGCAAGTGGGGCGCGCCACGCCCTATGGGATCTACGACGTAGGTCGCAACAGTGGTTGGGTGAGCGTGGGGATGGATCACGACACCGCACAGTTTGCGGTCGGGACGATCCGCAGTTGGTGGCGATGCATGGGGCGGCGGAGGTATCCGCAGGCGGCTCGTTTGCTCATTACCGCGGATGCGGGCGGCAGCAATGGAGCTCGGTTACGGCTGTGGAAAGTGGAACTCCAAAAACTGGCCGACGAAACCGGCTTACGCATTGCAGTGTGTCACTTTCCTCCGGGCACCAGCAAGTGGAACAAAATCGAACATCGCTTGTTCTCCTATATCAGCCAGAACTGGCGCGGGCAGCCTCTGCGGAGCTTTCAAACAATCGTCAATCTGATCGCCGCCACTACCACTTCGGCGGGACTGAAGGTCCACGCTCGGTTGGATACCCGATCTTATCCGCCAGGCATCAAAGTGTCGGATCAGGAACTTTCCCAAATCCAAATCCGGCGCGACAAGTTCCATGGCGACTGGAACTATGAGATTCAACCCAGACGTCATCAGGGCTGATTGGTAAGGTTATTTCTAGACGGATCCTTAGTGAAATAAAACGGCGCCTCGCGGCCAACTGCTACGCCCATCTCCCTGGCGTGCGCTTCATAATTTCGCCCAACACAGAAGATGCGCCGAATGGGGAAGACTTCTGCTCGGCCGCGAATCGGCACGGTCGAAACGGGAACTGCGGGAAAAATCAATTGGCTCACGTGCAGGATCTCAGGGTGCAGCGTTGCCGCCGGTAGCTGCGGCGTACTGGGTCACGTTCCGCCGAATCTGCCCCAGGTGTTTCTCCAGATGGCGCACCAGCAGGTCGTCAAGAATGAAAGACGCCGGCTTCCGGCCCCAGCGAGGATTCCTGCTGAAAGCCTCGTTCGCAAGATCGGCATCGCTCAGCTCCGCAAACGTATTCGCCGACGCCCGCGCCTCCCGGCGAATGTCCACGATCACGTC
>JAFARV010000641.1 GCA_019245255.1 Acidobacteriaceae bacterium
GTACCGGGCATTTTTGCTGCTGGTTTTGCCGTTTGAGATCCTCGCGGAAGGCCTCTCCGGCCGTGCATACTTCCACTACCTGGCCCCGCTTGTGCCGTCATTGTGTCTGCTGTGCGGGATTGGCATTGTTTGGGTGCAGCGGCGGATTGAGTCGAGCCCAGTGGTTACGCAAGCCGCCGTCATCTTACTGCTGTGCGCATTTGCCGGTTTGGAAGTGAGAAGGTTCCTGTTCTTCCGCTTGCTTTACCTGAGAACCGATCCCACAGCCGTAGCTGTTGCGGCATTTATTGATCGAACTACCTCCAGCCACGACTATATTCAGCCAATCGGGGATGGCGCCGCGGATGCAATTGCGCTGCGGTCGCGCCGCCACCCGGCGAGCGAATTCATCTATCAACTGCCGATGGTGCATCGAGTGAATGCACAACGCGAAAGTCAGCTCCACCGATTCCTAACCACGTTGAGTCAAAAAGAACCGTCCGTGATTTTTTCAGTCCCGAGCGCGATTGGAAGCCTCTGTGCGTCCGACTTCATTGGATACCGGAACATTGCGGCTCGCGACGGATATGAATACGGCCAGCTGCGACGAGCCCTCGAACCCGAGCTGAAGGGCCGCTACACTCTGATTCGCGATCCGGCGTTCGGTCCCGATTGTGTTTACCTTCGCAATGACATTGCTCAGTCGATGCTCGGCAGACCTAAATCTTCGCCCTGATGGATGGCGAGCCCGATCTGTTCCAAGTTGCCATCGCGGCCGTTGTACCAGAGCAGCCAACGCGATCCGTCGAAAATGGCATACGGCTTATAGCAGCTGCTGCGGTCCCAACCGGACGATCCACGGCGAATGATCGGATTTGCCGGATGGCGTTTCCATTCGTGAATGCCATCTTTCGAGACTGCGAGTCCGATTGCAGCGTCATGGATGGTTTCAAAACCGATGTAAAAAGCGCAGTACCGGCCATCGAGCTTAATGACCTGCGCGCCGGCCACGCGGTTGCGCTCCCAGCGACGCGAAAGTTCGGGCCGAAGTACCGGTTGGACGCTAGCCCGCGTCCACCGAATTCCGTCCGGACTTGTCGCATACCCTATGGCATTCGGCTCGTATTGCTGGCCACCCGAGTACCACATCTTATACAGGTGTTCGGCTTCGTCCCACAGAACGCCGGGAGCCATGACGGCCGGGCGCTCCCAGTTGGGCAACGGCGTGAGAACGGGATCCGGCAGAATGCGTTCCCAATGTGCGCCGTCGGTGCTCTCGGCGTACCCGATTGCCGAAGCAGTCGCCGTCTGGCCGGTGTACCACATCCGGTACAGGCCGTTCGAATACACGACAGCGGGCCGGTTTACCTCGAGCTCCCAACCGGTGGCGGGCAACGGAGCGAGCGCAATCGCAGGCTCGCTCCAATGAATGCCATCTGTGCTGTCGGTCCAGGCAATGCTTCTTTTCGGACGCCAGGAGAACCACATCCGGTACGTCGTGGTTAAGCGGAGGACCGAAACATCGAAGCACGTACCCAATGCACCGCCAAGCACCGGGTTACCGTCGTATTTCACCCATCCAGCCGATGTCCGGCCGCGGCAACTCTCAAGCGCACTCCCGGCAATTGCCACACCTGAGCTGAGAAACGCCCTCCGAGTGTTCGCCTTCAGAATCCGCTGCCCTCATCGGCGGAGGGCCCGTACATTCCGGGCACCGGTACGCCGTTCAACCGGAGATAAACCGATAATTGCCCGCGGTGGTGAATCATATGGTTCAAAACCACATTGCGAAGAACGGCGCCTCTGGGCATGGACAAGAACGTCTGGCCCTTCGCTGTTAGTGTCCAGGTCTTATTGAAGGCGTCGTCGGGTGTGGAGCGCAGAGCTTCCTTGGCCTCGGCCACCCATCCGTCGAACTTCTGGAGCGTATCCTCGCGGGTGGTCATGGAATGCGATTCATACGTGCCGTCCGCACGCGGCGAAAGGTCCAATTGATCGAGTTTCAGGGTATGCACGCCCCAATTAGCGAGCTCGGCCACGTGCCCCGCCAGCCTTCCCATTGTCATTGACTTGTCATGCGGCTTCCAGCCAAGCTTGTCTTCCGGTATTCGCTCGAGAACCTTGCGGGTGCTGGCCATTTCGTGCTCGAATTCGGGAAGCACCATCTCACTGATCATGTTTCTGGATCCTCCTTTTCGATTTACCGCCATAGCATAGCAAGCCCCACGGCGTAGTAAGCAACGAGATACGATAAGCAGACTCAAGCGCATCTTACGAAGAAAGCCTGACTTTATGGACATCCAAGAACAACGAACCCGCCTGCTGGCGAAAGAGCAGGAACTGGCAGAAGAAATTGCAAGGTGGAAACAGGAAGGGCGCGATTCGCGAGTCGCCGAAGTCGAAGATCCGATTGACACAGTGATCTCCTCGGAGAGTCAGGCCGTTGCGCTCGAGGAAGCCACTCGTGCATCCGACACGCTTGCCGAGGTACGGGACGCGTTGCGCAGGATAGACGAGGGATCTTATGGAACGTGTCTCGATTGCGGAGAGCCCATCGAAGAAAGCCGGCTAAACGCTGTACCTTGGGCCCAATACTGCCTCCGGGATCAGGAGAAACGGGACGGGGCGAGCGAGCAGGCCCGCAACAGCCAGTTGGGTACGGCCCTGTAGTATGGCGTCTGACGCGATATTAAGACCGGAGACAGCCACACCAGCACCACTGTCCAAGTGGAGGCGATGGCTGCATGGCGGCGAAGAGGTGGACGCCCACGGCCATGTGCACCAGAAGACCCATCCCTGGTATCTGGTCATCTGGTTGACAGGCGTCGATTACTTCTCAACTCTCGGGTACCAGCCGGGGATTGCCTTGCTTGCTGCAGGTGCCGTCTCGCCGATCGCCACGGCTGTGCTGGTTCTCGTGACCCTGTTCGGAGCGCTCCCCGTGTACTCGCTGGTCGCGGGGCGATCTTATGTCGGCCAGGGTTCGATCGCGATGCTCGAGAACATCCTGCCGGGATGGTGGGGACGGATTTTGGTCTTAGTGCTG
>JAFARV010000652.1 GCA_019245255.1 Acidobacteriaceae bacterium
TGTACCCATTCGCTCTGCCCGCGGCGAGCCTTGACCACCTGTTCTGAATGAGCGATTTGTTTGTCATCGGGGTCCAGAACCTCAAGCGTCAGGCTGCCGTCCAGAGGCCGAACCGTGTTGTACTGCAGGGACACGCGGAGTAAGCCATGTGAGTAAGTAGCAACTGGTGCGCTGAGTTTCGGCGGCGTATCAAAGCGGTAAAACGACGCCAAGAGCGCTAGCGGCGCCAGCACGATTAGCAGCCTGCGGAAGAAACGCACGGACACAACTCCTCTGCCTGATTCACTTACATCGAACGATCGCCAACCGCGCTATCGTTATCCGAACAAGTTATGAGTTACTTTGTTAATACCCCATTTGCTAACGGAAGTGACTCCGCAGGCATGATCCAGGTTCCAACAAAGTGGTTAGTAGCTGGTCTTGGAGTGGAAAACGGTACTAGCGATTGAGACGCAGGTTTTGGCTCCGGCTGTAAGTCTTGTAGATTCGCCGCTTATTCGGTTCGAAGAATCTGCGCCGGATCTACACGCAGCGCACGTCTCGCCGGGAGCGCTGACGCAGCAGCGGCGACTGTTAACATCGCTACGGCAACGCCTCCGAGAGTAACGGGATCGGTAGGGCTCACTTTGTAAAGCAAGCTCTGGAGTACGCGCGTAGCTGCCAGTGCGCCGGCGCCGCCGATCAAAACTCCAGCGCCTGTGAGCATCATTGCCCGACGGGTGACCATCCATAAAACGTCAGATGACGTTGCACCCAGAGCGAGACGCACACCGATTTCTCTGGCTCGCTGTGCGACAGACCAGGATAAAAGCCCGAATAAACCGAGTGACGCTAACAGTAAGGCCGAACCCGCAAATGTAGTCAACAGGGCAGTCTCAAAGTTCCGGTTCGCGACTGACTGCGTGACCAGTTCGTCGATGGTTCTGACGGCAGCAACCGGCTGATCGCGATCCACGCTGTGAATCGCCTGGCGAATCTCGCCGGCTAAGTTGAGAGGATCTCCCTGCGTTCGAACCAGGAGCGACATCTTACTCCGGGCGTCCTGCAAGTAACTCAAGTAAAGGCCCGGCCGCGGATCTGTATCGAGGCTGTATTGTCGCGTGGCCCCGACGACTCCAACAATCGTGATCCACGGGCCGGTAGCGCCGCCACCGACGCGTATGTGTTTTCCAATCGGAGTCCGTCCCGCCCAGTGTGCATTCGCGAATGACTGATCCGCTACGGCCACGCCCGGCTGATTCCTGCGGTCGGAGTTACTGAGCCAGCGCCCCATGAGTAAAGGAATGCCGGTGACGCGCAGGTAGTCGGGACTCGCGAAGCGGGTCGTTGCCAGGGGCAATTGCCCAACGCTGGCGACAGGTTCATCTTCAATCTGAATGAAGCGCTCCGGCGACTCCGTCAACGAAGCAGTTTCTACGACGGCTGCATCCACCACCCCAGGTAAGGCTTGCACTCGTTGCAGCGCGCGTTCGAAGAACTCCGACTGCGTTCGCCCATCCGGATAGCGTGAGGCCGGCAGCGGAATATCCATAGCCAAAACGTTGTGGCGCGCAAAACCAGGATCGTTCGCAAGCACGCGCACAAGGCTGCGGGCAAGCAGCATGGCCGCGGCGACGACTACGACAGCAACGCTCAACTGCGCGATCACCAGAGCGGCGCGAACGGCTTCCGAGTATCGGCTCGTTGACGTGCGGCCGGATTGGTTGAGCGCGGTGTTGACATCGGTATTCGACAACTCGCGGGCGGGCGCAATGCCAAACAGAAGGCCGGTCAAGACCGAGACCGCAAGAGCAAATAGAAGAATGCGATAGTCCATCGCTGGATGCGCCAAGTGTTCCAGTTGTTCAGGGCCAATCAAAAGAAACATCCGCGCCAGCCAGGTTGAAGTCACGAACCCCAGCAGACCCCCGCAGCAGGAGAGCAGCAGAGCCTCTACGAGTAACTGGCGGAGAATGGCTCCGCGGCTCGCGCCGATCGCCATGCGGACGCCGATTTCCCGGCGCCTGCTCGCGCCGCGGGCAAGCAGCAGCCCGGCCAGGTTAGCGCAAGCGATCAGAAGCACGCAGCCGACCGCCGAAGCTAAAATCCATAGCGAATTGCCAAGGTCTCCGCTAACTTCTCGTGGTAAAGGGGTCACGCGAGTCCCCATTCCGAGATCGAGATCGGCAGCTTTGAAGGTAGCCCTTGCAATGGACTGCGTCTCGTGAAGTGCGCGCTCGATGGTCACGCCGGGCTTCAACCTCGCGAGCGTATACATGCTGACCGAGCCCCAGGCCGCGCGGTCCGACGGTTTCATTGAGAGCGGCAGCCACAAGTCGACGGGTGGCGAAGTCAGTTTGCTGAGCTTCACGCTCATGCTGAACCGGAATTCGGGCGGCATCACTCCGATGACGGTGTATGTGGCTCCGTCGAGCGAGACGCTCCTGCCCATAACTGCTGTGTTGCCGGCAAAGCTCCGCTGCCACAATCCATAGCTCAGCACGACCACTCGATCCGCTTTGGCGTCCTCGCTGGCCGTAAAGGTTCGACCTCGCAGCGGGGCAACGCCGAGAATGGAGAAGAGCGATGCGGAGGCGCGCGCACCGTCCAGCCGTTCCGGCTCTCCTCGCCCGGTGAGGTTCGCGCTCTGTAGTTTGAAACCGGCTACATCGGTGAAGACCTGGCTCTGCCGCTGGATGTCGACATATTGCGCGTTAAATAGGGGCAGTCTCGGGAAGCCCTTTTGCGGCCACGTGTTCCAGATAACCAAGACACTGGCGGGATCCCGATAAGGGAGCGGTTTCAGCAGCAGTGCGTCGAGGACGCTGAACATGGCCGAACTCAAACCGATACCCAGCGCAACGGTCAGAGTCGAGACGGCAGTAAATCCAGGTGCGTTTACCAGCAGCCGGAAGCCATGACGCGCGTCACGAACAATCGCAGACCAGTTCATAGGAGGGTACCTGATTGTTTCGAGTCTCGCATTTTCTCAGTACAAGAAGCTAACGTGCGCGCGTAACATATCGCTCAGCGACTACACACCGGCAGATAAAACGTTCAGGCTCGATCGATTCGACGGATCTCGTCCGGCCAACTCCCGCCGGAACTGGAGGTGGCGCAATCGAGTAAGTTCCACCAGGGGACGCCATACGGCATGCACTAGATGATTTCTGATGAGAAATCGCCAGAGCCGGTTTGAGCGCTTGTAGAGATACGACATCGCCAGATACGGAGCAACAGCATGCCAGTCTGAGGGACGGCGGCGCCAAATGGAGGTATGCGAGAAGAGCCGCTGATACAACCAGGCATAACCTTGCTCCAATTCTTCGGGTGACATATTGCGTGGACGAAATACTGCGTGCGCGGTATCGTACAGCGCCCAAATGCGGTGCAACAAACGTCCTTCAGCTTCCATCTGTCGAAACAGCGGCGTCGCGGGATAGGGAGTAAGGATGTGAAAGGTTGCGCACTCGAGACGGTTCTCCTCAATCCATTCCGCGGTGCTGGCAAAAACATCTTTTCCATCGTGATCGAAGCCCAGAACAAATGAGCCATTTACCTGGATCCCGTTCTCGTGTAACATGCGAACGCGCCGTGCGTAGTCGGAAACCTTCGGCGTTTTCTTTCTGGCGTCGGCGAGATTTCTATCTGTAAGTGACTCGAATCCGATAAATACTCCGGTGCATCCGGCAAGAGCAATATTGCGAATTAAGGCCGGATCGTCAGTAACATCTATAGAGACTGCTGCGCTCCAGATCTTGTCAAGCGGGCGCAGTGCGCGGCACAATTCATGAAGGTAGGCCCGGTTGGATCCCAGATTGTTGTCGATGAACACGGCGTAAGGCTGTCCATCAGCGAGGAACTCTGTTGCGATCTGGCGGGGATCTCGCATGCGATACGGCATGCGTAAGCCGTCCGTCGCCAGATAACAAAAGCCACAACGATTGTGACAGCCGCGCGTGGCGATCAGGCTTGTGGTTGTCAGAAAACTGTTTCGCGGCAGGATCGAACGCCTTGGTGCGGGGTCCTGGCGATAATCGGTTTCGTAAGTCGCCGTATATCTTGGTCGCAGAGAGTGATTCTCGATGTCGGTGAGGATCGCCGGCCAAAGTTGAACACCATCTCCGAGCGCAATGGCGTCTGCATGGGGCGCGCACTCGTCCGGACACGAAAGCACATGCAGCCCGCCCAGGATGACTTTGCTTCCGCGGCTGCGATACCAGTCAGCAAGCTCGAATGCGCGCACCGCGAAGGTCAAGTGCACCGTAATGCCAACAACTTCAGGCAGAGGTTTGAACGGCGGCCGCCCATCCAGAAGGTTTTCGTCCCAATACACGAGTTGCCAGTGCTCAGGAGTGGTCGCGGCAAAGCTAGTCAACGCGAGCGTCGGCGTCAGAACGTGCTTACCGAAGCTTGCGTTCGGATCCTTCGGATAGAAAGGATTAACCAGCAGCGCATAGCGCGGCTTTACAGGGCCAGGCGGGATTGCCGGGTCGAGAAACGGCGGGCAACTCATTTCGACTGGCAACCATCGGGGCTGGGGACATTTTGCGAAAAGGTCGCGCATGACAGTAGATCTACTTTGCATCACAAAGTTCTTTCTGTCAAGTGGCGCCTATGGACGCCCGGTATTCTTGATCGCTTACCTGCGGCTCGCCAGCAAGAAGAAGTGTCTACGCCCCGGCGTAGTAGCCGTCCCGAGCCTGGACGACCAGGTTCTTGCGGCTACGAACGGTCAACTCGATTTTGCGATACCCGCCTTCAGTGTCGGCACGATCCGACGTGTAGCCAAGGCTGTACTGGCTTCGCAGTTCCTCCTCGATCTGACGATAGATATCGCCGACCGTCTTCTTCTTGGAGACCTCGAAATAGCCACCGCCGGTCTCACGCGAGATTTGTTGCAGGATCTTCTTGCCGTCCGGTCGATTTCCCGAATCGCGGCCATATGGTCCGCCACCGCGTCCCATTCCGCCACCGCCCCAACCACCGTGCCGTCCCATACCGGGTCCGCCAACCCCCCCACCCCGGTTTTCGCTCTCTTCGTCGGCAATGCGAATGGAATAGACGAGCGTGTCCGATCGCTGCGCCGTAGTGATCGCTTCAGCGAGAGAAACCTTGCTGCCGCTGTCCTGGCCGTCGCTTAACAGCATCAGAGCTTTCCGGCCGCTTTGATCTTTCATCACGTCATGCGAAGCCAGGTAAACGGCATCGTACAGCGCGGTACCGTGACGGAAACCACCGCTGCCGCCGTGTCTACCTCGCCCGCCGTAGCCTCCTGCGCCGCCGTGGCCGCCCCAACCACCTCCGCTGCCTTTACCGCCATTACTATCCGGATCGTTTCCCTGCGTATCTCCTGTATGAGCCCACTGAGGGCGATCCAACTGGTCGAGGGCTTTCTCGAGCTTGGGGCGCGAAGACGTCACGTCCTGCAAAAGCTCAACGTCGTGATCAAAGTGAATCAGGAAGGCATTGTCCTTTTCGGGCCGCATGACCTGTTCCAGGAAGGCGGTGCTGGCATCCTTCTCGGTGCCGATCATCCGCCTTTCACTTCCGCTGGTGTCGACCAGTAAACCGATCGTAAGCGGCAAGTCGGTTTGCTGAGAGAAGTAGCGGATCAGCTGCGGACGGCCATCCTCCTTCAAGTCGAAATCGTCTTTGTTGAGGTCGCGAACAATCTGCCCCTGCTTATCGCGAACGGTCGCGTAAACGTTGACCACTTTCACGTTCGAAGAAAACTTCGGCTGATCATCGCTTAGCGCGAGTCTCGCACCGCCGCAAAAAGAAAATGCAGCGAAAACTGCGGTCCGCCTTGAGATGAGAGGACGGTCGTCGCCCGACCCGTGGGGCTGG
>JAFARV010000863.1 GCA_019245255.1 Acidobacteriaceae bacterium
GCTGTATCTCAAAGAATCCTGTCTGGGCAGTCTGCGTGAAACTATGAGCAAGATGTACCAGTCGGCTCTCGCGGCTCACTGACGCTTCGGATGCCCTGGACTCATCGAAGTTTTTGGATCGGCCCGCTCATTATCGCGGCCATATTGGGCCTGCTGGCACTGCTGTTTTCTCGAGGGCTGCTACGCAGGGTCTACAGCGAGCGATTCCCTGAGAGCCGGCGCGAGCGACTGTTTCTCGCATCCTTGGGATTCTTCGTGTCGGTTGTGGTAATTCGCGGTATTACCATCGCGATCCACAACGACATCGGGCCGTTCCATAACGTCTCGATGCACGGCCGGCACATTCACCACATGGTCTGGGGCATTCTGCTGCTCCTGTTGGTTGGATACACCTGGCTCATGCGCATCGGTACCGGGGCGGCGGATTCCTCACCCTGGGCAGGCCGCTTCACGTCGATGCTTTACGGAGTCGCTGCGGCTTTAACGCTCGATGAATTTGCTCTTTGGCTGAATTTGAGCGACGTGTACTGGCAGCGTGAAGGCCGCGAAAGCTATGAGGCAATGGCCTTCTTCGGCGGTCTGCTGGCCATTGGAGTCTTCGGAGCGCCGCTGTTTCGCGGTCTCGCTCATGAGTTGTTAACAGTTTTCCGCAGGGGCTGATTTCTACAGGGTGGTTTTCACACTAGCTCCAAATCTGGTGCATCCAAGGATTTGTGAAAGAGTTCCAGAAACTCCGCAACGTGCATTCCGTCAGCAAGCGCATGATGCACATGTATCGATACCGGCATCGTGCACCGGCCGTTTACATCGCTGATTTTGCCGAACGTTATCCGCGGTGCAGAATCATCTTGAGAGAAATCACGAGCATGTGAGATCGACGTGAAGTCGAACCAGGGCAGAACCGAAAATCGGATGAGATCAGGTCCGGTGTAGCGCTCCAGGTCATCTCGCTGTTTCACCCTTTCGACCTCGAGCGTAGCCTCCTCGACGAACTCAAGCAGATGCCGCCGAAATCTGTAGTACGCGAAAGCAATAGTTCCGTTCGCACGCCCAACCGCACTTCCGCCGTTGATCCTTTCATAGCGCCAGACATCGCCCTCCACGATCCTTGTCTTGAAGTTCTCAACCTGGTGCGCGGCCACCAATGAGCGATGAAGCAGTGAGAGAAAGATTGAGAGCCGGTGTTTCTGTGCGAAACGAAACGTCTCCGTGCAGTCCACACGTACGCACACACCGTGGTACGGTTCGGTGAAGCCTTTGAAGAACTCAAAAATGGCGCGGCGTTCCCAGGTCTCTGGGTCGATTCGCACCCCTTCGGAAGGGACAGGTCGATTCATTTTCGTATGATCTCTGCTCGCGTTCGTGGCCCGCGCGGGCATACCACCTGAACAGCTCTAACCCGCGTGGGCTTCCCCGCCCGACGCAGCCAGGTGTAGCTCTCACCCTGTTTGAGGGCCGGCTTCTGCCTGTCGCAGGGCGGTCATAATTCCTGTTCCGACCGCTTTCGTCCAGAAGATCACATCCGAGCGCCAGATTCAACCTTCCCGCTGTCCAGCGATGTGTACTGGCAGCGAGAAGGACGCGAAAGCTATGAGGCAGTGGCCTTCTTCGGCGGTCTGCTGGCCATTGGAGTTCGGAGCTCCGCTGTTCCGCGGGCTCGCCCATGAGTTGCTGCGGCCATTCCGCAAGGCCTGATCGCAAGAACTTGAGCGGTTAACCATGCGGGTTTCCTGCTTTATCTCTTTGCCCCACCATGGTATGTGTTGAGGCGGTATGAACGAGCTTCTGGCTTCTATTGCTGCCAAAAAAGCACAGCTCGACGCGATGCGCCCGGTATCGCGTTCGGCGCTACTTGCCTTGCAAAAACACTATGACGTTGAGTTGACCTACACATCAAACGCGATAGAAGGCAACACGCTGACCTTGCGCGAGACGGCGGAGGTTATCGAACACGGCATTACCGTTGGCGGCAAGACCCTGCGTGAACATCTTGAGGCCGTGGACCACTACAACACCGTGCTGTGGATGCGAGAACTCGCGCAGAAAAAGACGCCCATAGATGAACAAGTTGTTCGCGAAATGCACCGGCGCATTGTCGCCCGCAGCCAGCCTGAAATCGGCGGTGTTTATAGCACCCCGCCCCGCCGCATAGCCGGTTCGCCTGTTGTATTTCCGAACGCCGCGAAAATACCCGGGTTGATGAAGGACTACGGCGAATGGCTCGCCAAGACATCCCCCGAACCCGCCACCAGCTTTGACGCGCATTACCGGCTTGTCGCCATTCACCCATTCGCCGACGGCAACGGACGTACGGCAAGGCTTCTGATGAACCTGCTTTTACTACGCGACGGCTATCCTCCGGTTGCCGTGCGCCCCGGAGATCGCAAGAACTATCTCGACACGCTTGAGCATGCGTCCATGCGCGAGGACCTCAGACCCTTTCAGACATTCATGCATGAGCTGCTGGATACGACCTTGGGGGAGTACTTGAGCGCCTTGCAAGAAGCGCTGCCCGCTGAAGCTAAACCGCCGAACAGTGGTAAAAAGCTACGATAAAAAGAGGCAGTAATCACATGGCAAGTATCGATTGGTCCCAATGCCCTGCCGTGGAGAGTATTCCCGGTAAGGTCAGTGGCGCATGGGTGTTTCGCGGAACGCGGGTTCCTGTATCAGCCATTTTCGAGAACCTGAAAAGCTCACCGCTTGAGGAAGTTCTTGAAAACTTCCATGTGACGCGCGATCAAGTCCAAGCGGTGCTGGACTTCGCGGCCAAGAGCACCGAAGCGACCCCGACACCCGCCGAACACCTGCGGGCGGGATGAAGATCATCCTTGACGAGAGCACTCCGCAAAAATTGCGGCTTCTGATCGAGGGCGATCATACAGTCTTCACCACATGGTTTGCGCAACTCCCGGAAGCGGCGCTGTGGTGAAATTCCCTTCAGATAATCGCGGCGGGGAAACGCAAACGTGTTGAAAACCGCGGCCCTATTGTAGGTGCAGACCGGATTCGCCGCAAAGTGGTCATCACAAAAGTCTCGTGATAGATCGTTCATGGATCCGGCCTGAATGTCTCCTTCGCCGCGTGACGCCGCCCCGAACCGTGCCAAAAGCTACGATGAAAGGAGACGGTAATCACATGGCAAGTATCGACTGGTCCCAATGCCCTGCCGTGGAGAGTATCCCCGGTAAGGTCAGTGGCGCATGGGTTCTCAAGGGCACCCGCATGCCCGTATCCGCCATTTTTGAAAATATCGAAGCGGGAGCCAGCATCGACGATATTATGCAGTGGTTCGACGGGCTCGACCGTGAACAGGTCAAGGCCGTGATTGCGTTTGCCGCCCGCAGCCTCGACAAGCCCCCAGCTTACGCCCCCGCGCCGTAATGCGCGTCTTATTCGATCAGGCCACGCCTGTTCCAATCCGCCCGTTTCTGGAGGGCCATACGGTCAGAACCGCCGCGCAGGAAAAATGGGATCGACTGCGCAATGGTGAATTGCTCGATGCCGCCGAAAGTGCTGGTTTTGATGTCCTTCTCACTACTGACAAAAACATGCGTTATCAGCAGAACCTCGTGGGCCGGAAAATCGCAATCGTTGTCTTGCGCAAGCAGCAATGGCCGGAACTAAAGGCGCATGTCGGGCGAGTTGTCGCAGCAATCAACGCCGTCACTCCCGGCAGCTATACCGAAGTGGAAATCCCATTCGACTAAACCGTCTATTCAAAATGGGTCAGTTGTGAGACATCGCCACCAGTTGGGTGGTGTCGCCCTGTACGCCGCCCGTTACGCCATAACCGTTGTATCTTGCTTCCTAAGTGGAAGACGCGTGTGTGATCGATCTCACAAGGCCTTGCCCTGCGGCGCTGGCACCGCCTCACACTGGCACCGTTTCACAATGCCCTTCGCGTGACGCCGCCCCGAACCATGCAAAAGCTACGATGAAAGGAGGCGGTAATCACATCGCAAGTATCGACTGGTCCCAATGCCCTGCCGTGGAGAGTATCCCCGGTAAGGTGAGTGGCGCATGGGTGTTTAAGGATACCCGCCTGCCCGTTGCCACGGTCATCGAGAACCTTGAGGACCTGAGCGTTGACGAAGTAATGGAACAATTCGACGTGACACGGGAACAGATTAACGCCGTCCTCGACTTCGTAGCTCAGACTTTAAGAACTCCCGCACCAGAGCAGCAACCTGCGCCTGTTGATGCTCATCCTGTTTTGACCACGGAACACCGCGCGGCCTCATCCGGGCGGTTTCCGAGCATACCGTTATAACCTCCCAATCTAAAGGGTGGGAGAGGTTGAGCAATGGCGCTTTGCTGAACGCGGCGACTTGCATCATCATCGCGCCACGCAGCGTTGTGTAATTGAGAGTATGTCAGGCAAACCGCGCGTGCTTGTTCCCTACCGCCATTCGGAGAAGGCGACACCCTATTTGAGAGCGTTAGAAAGCGCCGGCTGTGAGCCGGCCGGTTTTCTCACTGCAAAGCCCTGCCGTCTGGACGGGTTTTCCGGGCTGCTGCTTACCGGCGGTACGGACGTAAATCCGGCACGCTATGGAGAGCGCCCTCACCCGGAGACGAACGAGCCCGATGACGAGCGCGATCAGATCGAACTCGATCTCCTTGATCAGGCGATCGAAGCGAACATTCCGGTCCTGGCGATCTGCCGCGGCATGCAACTTGTGAATGTGCATCACGGAGGGACTTTGACTCAGCATCTCGACTCCGTGCACCACGACCCTGACCTTAAAAACAAAGGGATGGCGGCGCATGGCGTTGAGGTGGAATCCGGCACTCGATTAGCCGAAATGGTGGGATCCGCTCGCATTCGCGTGAATTCGCGCCATCACCAGGCAGTCGCACGGCTGGGCGCGGAACTGCGTGTAAGCGGGAGGGATGAGCAAGACGAAGTAATTGAAGCAATCGAAGGCACCGGAAGAGGATTCATTGTCGGCGTGCAATGGCATCCGGAGGATCAGGTTGCTTCAGATCCCGTCGCACTTCGCTTGTTTCAGCGTTTCGCTGCGGTGCTTCAGAAGCCACGGCCTAGGAACTAAGCCCCCGCTACCGCTTTCTTAATGGTTTCTGGCCGCTTAGGCTCTGGCGGTTTCTCATGCAGCTGCGCCACACTCCGCCGCCTCGGGGTCGAGATTTCGCTTAGCAGAACCAGCGATGCCGGCGTCGAAGCCGCAAACTTGGCGCCGTGGCGATAGATCTGCCGAAGGAGCTTGCATCCGGCTGTATCGTAACCGGAAAGATCGGAGATATCGATGGTCAGCTCGCGATGGATGCAATCGGCGCAAGCCGTCTTCCAGATCTTTTCGAGCTCGCTAATCGAATCGCCGGTCAGCTTCCCGGCGATGGCAATTCGAAATTCGTGAGCACGATCCGTAATGTTGAGAATTGCCACGTCAGACTCCGAACAGTTCGACTCGCGGCAGCGGTTTGCAGCTACACAGAAACGCGAGGAAGTTCAAGGTACTCTTCTTGCGTAGGGAAGGAAACAAAGGGCAAAATTCCGCATCTTGCTCTCTTGAGGCCGGTGCTCGTGCCTCCGAGTGGAATACTGTCCAAAATACGATGGCACGCAAAACTTTACCGGGAACGCCGTTTCCGCAGGGCGCAACATGGGACGGGACCGGCGTAAACTTCGCGTTGTACTCAGAAAACGCAACCAGCGTAGAAGTTTGTCTTTTCGAAAATCCGGATTCGCAAGAGGGCGAAACGATCGAGGTTACCGAATGCACGGGCTACGTCTGGCATTGTTACGTGCCGGCCTTGACCATGGGCCAGCTGTACGGCTATCGAGTGCACGGTCCGTTTCAGCCGGAGCAGGGCCTACGCTTTAACTCGAATAAGCTGCTGATCGATCCGTATGCCCGGGCAATCGCGAGCAAGG
>JAFARV010000955.1 GCA_019245255.1 Acidobacteriaceae bacterium
ATTCGGTCAAGCACCCGTTCGACGCCCTTCCCGATGTTTCTTACGTGAAGAACTTCTACGACCGGACTCGCGATCTGATCGATCAGCACGACCCGGACCTGCTCTATTTTGACGATTCGCTGTTGCCGTTGGGCTGGGGCGGCATGAATATCGGGGCTTACTTCTATAACCACAACCTCACGACACACGGGGGCAAAATGGAAGCTGTTCTAAACGTGAAGGATACTCCCGATCGCCTGGCCAAAGCCGTGGTTGCGGACTACGAGCGGGGACTTACCAGCGGAATCATGAAGTATCCTTGGCAGTCGGAGACCTGCATCGGGATGTGGCACTACGCGCGGTTTTTGTACGAAAAACCAGGTGAATATGGTGGTTACCTGCAGCCGCAGCATGTAATCCGCTGGCTTATCGACACAGTCAGCAAGAACGGCACTTTCATTTTGAACCTTCCGGGCAGGCCGGACGGTACCATCGACGGCAAAGAGATCGCGGTGCTCAACGGCATCACGGACTGGATGCAGGTCAATGCGGAGGCGATCTTCGAGACCAGGCCGTGGAATATATATGGCGAAGGTCCGAATCGGGTCAAGAGCGGATCGTTTCAGGGAAACAGCATCAGCGCACTCGGGCCGAAGGACATCCGTTTCACGCGCAACAAGGCGAACACGGTCGTTTACGCTATGACGCTGGGCTGGCCGGAGGACGCGGTGATTGTGCAATCCCTGGGTACGTCAGCTGAGACGCGGCCGGGCAAAGTCGCTCAAGTGGAGCTTCTGGGAACGGGCGAGAAGGTCACCTGGCGTCAGGAAGCGGATGGTCTGCGGGTAGAATTACCCAAGCAATATCAGCCGAAGGTTGACTATGCGGCTGCGCTGAAGATCACTCTAGCCTGAGAATTTAGCCGGCCTCGAGTTTGAATGACACCTATTTCTCGCCGAGATTTACTTGCTTCCGGACTTGCCCTTTCGACTTCCACACTCGCTGCTGGCCACGGCTCCGAAGGTCCCGAAGCGTTGCGAGCAGGCACAGCACAAAATGGCGCATCCGTTTCACGCCGGGAACGGCTCCTGTTTGATTTTGGTTGGAAGTTTCAGTTCGGCCACGGTACCGACCCGTCCAAGGATCTGGAATTCGGTTTTGGTCAGAGTGACTTTTCGAAGACCGGCGGATTCAAGTTTGCGAAAGCAGGTTTCGACGATTCCCAATGGCGCGTTCTCGATCTTCCGCACGACTGGGCGGTTGAACTTCCGTTCGTTCGCGATGATGCAGGCGTGGGAGACAGCCAGTTGCGATCGCATGGTTACAAGCCGCTCGGCCGCCGCTATCCGGAGAACAGCGTCGGTTGGTATCGGCGAGAATTCGAAATTCCCGCGAGCGATGTCGGCCGCCGCATCTGGGTTGAGTTCGACGGAGCCTTTCGCGATTCGCTCGTCTTCGTAAACGGGTGTTTCGTTGGCCGAAATAATAACGGCTATGCTCCGTTCCGTTTCGATGTCACCGACTTTCTCAACTACGGCGTGAAAAACTATATCGTCGTTCGTGTAGACGCGACCTTCGGGGATGGTTGGTTCTACGAAGGCGCCGGGATCTACCGGCACGTGTGGCTCACCAAGACCGATCCGATTCATCTGGGGCACTGGGATAGCACTATCCGCAGCACTGTAAGAGGAAGCTCGGCGGAGTTGGCGCTCTCTACTGTTGTGCAGAATGAGAGCCGGCAGGCCGTCAATGCCAAAGTTACTTGGAAGATCCTCGATGCAAGCGGCGCGACAGTGGCCAGTGCTGAATCACCCGCACAATCCATCGCCGTTGGCGCCTCCAGCAGTTACAGCGCTACCGCCGGGCTTGCGAATCCGGCTCTCTGGTCGGTAGATGATCCAAATCTTTACTCCGCTATCGTGACAGTCGAGGCCGATGGCACGATGCGCGATACAGAGCGGGTTACATTTGGCGTCCGTACGGCTGTTTTCGATGCAGATCAGGGTTTCCTGCTCAACGGCAAACGGCTCAAGATTCAAGGTACCTGTAACCACCAGGATCATGCCGGGGTCGGCGCCGCGCTGCCCGACAGGCTGCAATGGTTCCGGCTGTCTGTCTTAAGTGAGATGGGCTGTAACGCGGTTCGCACGTCGCACAATATGCCGACTCCTGAATGGGTGGAGGCGTGCGATCGGATGGGCGTCATGATGATGTGCGAGACCCGGCAGATGAGCTCGAATCCGGAAGGAATGCAGCAACTCGAGCTGATGGTCAAGCGTTATCGCAACTCACCGTCGATCATCATTTGGTCCATCGGCAACGAAGAGTGGTTGTTGCAAGACCAGATGGCCGAGCAGGGCGCACGCATTGCGGCCAGCATGGTGCGCCTCTGTCACGAACTCGATCCGACGCGTGTTGTCTCGGCTGCCGTAAACGGCGATAACGAGAAGGGCCTCTCAGAGGCGCTCGACATTATCGGCTTCAACTACAATTCACGAAAGTACCCCGAGCCGTTTCATAAAAAATATCCCAAGCGGCCGATCTACGGATCGGAGACCTCGAGCGCCATCAGCACGCGCGGCGAATACGCAACCGATCCGCTCCGAAACACTGTTAACTGCTACACGGGCGTGGTGCCATGGGGCGAAACGCCGGAGGCATGGTGGACCTTCTACGGTCAGCGCGAGTGGGAAGCAGGCGGATTTGCCTGGACGGGCTTCGATTATCGCGGCGAACCGACGCCCTACGGCTGGCCGTCCATCAACTCGCAGTTCGGCATCGTCGATATGTGCGGTTTCCCGAAGGACTATTTCTTCTATTACAAGGCGTGGTGGCGCAAAGAGCCGTCGCTGCATCTGTTCCCGCACTGGAACTGGGATGGCAGAGAAGGTGATGAAATCGCCGTCTGGGCGTACTCCAATGCGGAGGAAGTTGAACTGATTGTGAACGGAAAGAGTCTCGGAAGGCAGAAAGTTCCGTATCTCGGTCATGTGGAGTGGAAGGTAAGGTATGAGCCCGGTGCGATTGAGGCGCGCGGTTTCAAGAATGGGAAGGCGGTACTTTCAGAGAAGCGGGAGACAACTGGTCCCGCGACCTCGGTCCAGCTGACGGCAGACCGTACTGAGATCCACGCCGATGGAGAGGATGTGGCGGTCGTGCGGGTGGAAGCTTTTCACAACGAGGGCAGGCCTGTGCCGACCGCGAACAACAGCATCACATTCCACGTATCCGGGCCCGGCAGGCTTATCGGTGTGGGGAACGGCGATCCCAATTGCCAGGAGAGCGACAAGCAGCCGAAACGCTCGCTGTTTAACGGACTGGCTCAGCTCCTCATTCAAAGTACGAAAACCGCAGGCGACATTGAAGTCGAGGCCGTGGCGGAAGCTTTTCATGGTCCGGGACGGGGGCCGGCCAAGCTGGTCATCACTTCGAGGCAGGTTGAGCTGCGGCCCTTTGTTCCATGAATCGCCGCACGTTTCTTATCCGTGCAGGAGCGGCTGGCGCGAGCGCTGCGTTAACGCCACATTCTTTCAGTCAAACCGAGGAGGCGAACGCCACAGAGAAGTTCTCGTGGAAGTGCGGCCAACTGGAATTCAACTTTTCCGTTATTGGAGGACGCCTCACGCAACACGTTCTCCTGCCGGATAGTGTACGGGCAGATGATTCCGTGCGGCGGTGGTCTGGGCTAGAAGTCGGGCTACTGTGCACCGGCGAAGATTCCCCGGATTCCGGGATGAAGCAATCCGGAGGATTACCCGGGCAGCGCCTCAAGTTCATCAGAAAGCATGAGCAGCAAACCGGCGGAGGCAAGCTGCTGACGCTCCACCATACGGACGCTGACCTTCATTTGGACGTTCAGTCTTACTATGAAGCATTCGAGGGTCTCCTTGTTGTGCGGCGCCATGTTGAGATCGGTAACACGGGTGAACAGCCCGTTGGCATCGAATATCTCAGTTCTGCAATGCTTCATGGGTTGGCCGATCCCGAGCACTACGACCGTGAACTGAAGATCTGGCTGCCCTATAACAGCTGGATGGCGGAAGGTCAGTGGCACACCTTTCGGCCATCGGAGCTGGGCTTCGTCGAAAACATGCGAACCAGTTGGTCACAGGCATCGGCCGGCAGTGTTGGCAGCTGGTCGACCGAGAAGTACCTTCCGATGGCCGTTGTCGAAAACACGACGCTTGGCGTGGCGTGGTTTTGGCAGATCGAGCACAACGGCTCGTGGTACTGGGAAGTTTCAAACGTTGCAGCCCGAGGTATTCGCGCATCCGATGTCTACGCGTATCTTGGAGGACCCGATCAGCTGCATTCGCAAGCTTGGAAAAACCTGCAACCCGGGACGACTTACAAGACAGTGCCTGTTGCGATCGGATGTGTACGCGGGGGATTCCAGGAAGCCGTGCAAGCGCTGACCCAATACCGACAACAAGTCTGTGTGCGGAAAAGACCGGCGCGCGTACTCTGCCCTGTGATCTTCAACGACTACATGAACTGTCTTTGGGGCGATCCGACGGAACAAAAGGAGCTACCGCTGATCGACGCGGCCACGGCCGCCGGATGCGAGTACTTTGTAATCGACGCAGGCTGGTACGCCGAGCAACATGAGGATTGGTCATCGACGGTTGGATCATGGCAG
>JAFARV010000984.1 GCA_019245255.1 Acidobacteriaceae bacterium
TTCTTGAGTACTTCTTTGCTGTTTGCGGCGCGATGACGCTCGAGGGCGGACCGATCTCCTGGGTAGCCACGCACCGCATTCACCACCAGCATTCCGATCGTCATGGAGATCCACACAGCCCGCGCGACGGCGCGTGGTGGGCCCACATGGGCTGGTTGCTGTTCGGCGAAACGATGCACAACAACACGCAGGCCATGTCGAAGTACGCCCCGGATCTCGCCAAATACCGCTTTTATACATGGCTGAACAATTATCATTGGGCGCCGCTGGCCGGTCTCTTGGTTCTTCTCTATGTCATCGGAGGTTTACCGATGCTGTTATGGGGCGGTTTCGTCCGGACGACCTTCGGCCTGCATGCAACGTGGCTGGTAAATTCCGCAACTCACTTGTGGGGTGCGCGGCGCTTCGCCACGCGCGACGATTCCCGCAACAATTGGTGGGTCGCGCTAATCACCTTCGGTGAGGGCTGGCACAATAATCATCACGCACATCCTGCCTCAGCGCGGCACGGCCTGGCCTGGTATGAGTTTGACCCGACCTGGATCCAGCTCAAAGTGCTGAAGTTTCTCGGCATCGCAAAATCAATACAGGTCGCGAAGCTCGAAACTGCCGCAATACCGAAATCGAAGGCCGCGTAACCGGCACCCCATCTGCTCATTCGACCACGAACTAAGCTGAATGTGTGGTCGTTGCAGGCCGGCATAGGTCGATAGCGTTCTTCACTGCGCTCGGCGCGGGGCTGGTTCTAGTCACAATATTGCTCTACGTCGGTTGGGTTTTGCTCAACTGGCGGACGGGCATTTTGCTATTCGCGGGCGTGCTGCTGCTGGCGCTGATTATTGCCGGTGTAGCGCTAAATACAATCTTTCTTGTGCGCGAAATCAGGCGAAATGAGCGTCACGATGCCTTCATTAATGCTGTCACGCATGAGCTCAAGACTCCCGTTGCGTCCATCCGCCTTTATCTCGATACACTGCTTACTCATCCGGTCGAGGACTCGAAGCGGACCGAGTTCTACCGTGTCATGCTCGACGACAGCAAAAGGCTGCTCGCGACGATCGAGCAGATTCTGCGGGCAGGCCGGCTGGGACATCCCACAAGGGTTCTCAACTCCGTGCCGATCGATCTGAACGCGCTGGTCGAGCAGTGCCTGTCGCAAGCGAGAACTCTTTATAGTCTTGAACCCGACTCGCTCCGATATCATCCCGGCCCCGCTATCCGCGTTAAGGGCGATCCCGATGAAATTCAGGCAGCCGTTTCAAACCTCATCGATAACGCCGTCAAGTATTCAGGACGCGACGTACAGGTAGACGCTGAGACGGCCCAGTTGGATGAGAGGCACGCGATCGTTCGCGTCAGAGACCGAGGCGTCGGAATCCCCGAGAAACAGTTGAAAGCAATTTTCAGGCGCTTCTATCGGATTCCCGGCCCGGTCGCGATGAGGTTAAAAGGCACCGGGCTTGGTCTTTACATTGTTCGTTCCGTTGCCAAGCGGCACGGCGGGCGCGTTTGGGCAGAAAGCGACGGGCCCGGCCAAGGCAGCACATTTTTTCTTCAGCTCCCGATGCTGCGATGAATCGAATTCTGATTGTGGAAGACGAGCAGCACCTCGCAAAAGGGCTGTGCTTCAACTTCGAACGGGAGGGATACCAGGTGGAAGCCGTGGAAACCGCCAAGGATGCATTGGAGCGGCTGATGCTGAACCCGGTCCCCTTCGACGTGCTCGTACTCGACGTCATGCTCCCCGACAAAGACGGATTTACCGTCATGACAGAGTTGCGCCAGGCGGGCCAGTTGATTCCGACATTGATGTTGACGGCGCGTGGCCACTCGGCCGACGTCCTGCGAGGGTTCGAAGCCGGAGCAGACGACTACCTGACCAAACCGTTCGATCTCGCAATTCTGCTGGCGCGCGTGCGCGGCCTTCTTCGGCGCAGGGAGTGGCTGCAGAACCGTGCGCATCCTCCGGCTGCTTCGGGCGAGTCGCTGCAGTTTGGCACCGCCGGCGAAAAAACAGTGGATTTCGACAGCCTCGAGTTGACCGTTCGGGATCAGGTCTTCCGTCTCACGTTGATGGAGGCAAACCTGCTCAAATACTTAATTCGACATGAAGGCAAACCCCTGTCGCGAAAGGCAATGATCGGAGATGTGTGGGGACTCGATGAGAACACGGATACCCGGCCGATCGACAACTTCATAGTACGTTTGCGACGGTACATCGAGGACGATCCTACGCGTCCTCGCCACCTCGTCACCGTGCGCGGTGTCGGTTATCGCTTTGTGTCGAAGCCGGTTTGAAATGCGATGAACGCAGACGATTTTCGAAGACTTGCGTTGAGCCTTGAGGGCGCCGAAGAAGGTTCGCACATGGGCGCCCCTGACTTCAGGGTGGGCGGCAGAATCTTCGCGACTCTCGCCGCGCAAGCACAAGGATACGGGAACCTGATGCTCACGCCAGAGCAGCAGGCGGCCTTTGTCGAGGAACTTCCCGACGTCTTTCTTCCGATCGGGGGTGGGTGGGGCAGAATGGGCGCAACCCATGTCCGCCTTTCCGCAGCCAATGAGGACCTGCTCGCCGGCGCCCTTCAGGCGGCCTGGAAAACCCGTGTGGACAAGAATGCGAAATCCGGGAGCAAACGGCGTCCGGTACGCAAGAAAATCAGATTGTGACGCGCGTCAGGATGGATAAGTGGCTGTGGGCCGCTCGTTTCTTCAAAACCCGTGCGCTCGCGTCCCGTGCCTGTGAACTGGGCAGGATCGAGTCGAATGGCCAGACGGCGAAAGCCTCACGCGAGGTGCATGCCGGTGACCTGCTGTGCGTGAGAAACGACGGAGGTGAATTCCAGATCCAAGTCTTGGCCGTAAGTGATATTCGGGGCCCAGCCACAGTTGCACAAACGCTGTATCTCGAGACGGATGCCAGCAAAGAGGCCCGAGCGAAATTGGCCGAAGAGCGCAAAGCAATGCTGCAGTTCGACATCCTCGGCGAGGGCAGGCCATCCAAACGCAATCGACGCGAGTTAGACCGTCTGCGTGGGCGGCTCTGATCCGATGGGAGCGCCAATCTCTTGCTGCCTACAATGGAGCTATGAGCTTTTCCTTCCTGCGCGCCTGCTGGCTGCCAGTTCCTCTGGCCGCTGCGCTTGTGCTTTGCGCACAGGATTGGAACACGGCTGAGTCGCTTCCCGGCGTCGATTTCAGCGCGCTGAAGCCGGAACAGAAAGCGATTGCGCTCAAGATTCTCCGCGAGCGCGGCTGTTCCTGTGGGTGCTCTATGAAACTCGCGCAGTGCAGAATGGTCGATCCCAACTGCTCATATAGTACGGGCTTGGCTAAAGCGGTAGTCGATACTCTGGCGCAAGGCAAAACCGAGTCCGAGGCGCGCGGCGCTGCTGATGCTTCTAAGTGGGCGCACGTTCAGGCGCCGAAGCTGCTTGATGATCCGGTGGCCATCCCGATCGCAGGCGCACCCGCGCTGGGGCCGGCGAATGCACCCATTACGTTAGTTGAG
>JAFARV010001038.1 GCA_019245255.1 Acidobacteriaceae bacterium
AATGCTCGTTGTGGTCCACGTGCGGGCACATGGGCACGACCGTCGAGATCTTGCCGCCCTTCTGCACCGACGGGCACATGAACATCGACAGGTAGGCGTTGCGCGTGAAGTCGCCCGAGCCGCCGATGCCGTTCATCATCTGCCGGCCGAGTACGTGCGTTGAATTGACGTTACCCGCCAGATCGATCTCAATCGCAGTGTTCATCGAAATGATCCCAAGCCGGCGCACCAGCTCGGGATGATTCGAAATCTCTTGCGGTCGCATCACGACTCGCCGCCGGAAGTATTCCAGATTCTTTCGGAAGCGCTCGGCCATACCCGCGCTCAACGTCAGAGCGCACGTCGAAGCAAACGAGCACCGCTCGGCTTCCAGTAGTTCGATCACCGAATCCTGCAGAACCTCCGTGTACATCTCAAACGGAGGGATCTCCGGATTTTCTCCGAGTGAGGCGAGCACGCAATTTGCTATGTCTCCGACACCGGACTGTAAGGGCAGGAAGTGCTTCGGTATGCGGCCGCCACGCATCTCCGAGATCAAGAACTCCGAGACATTTTGGCCGATTTTCTTGGTGATCGCACTGCTCTCACAAAAGCCGCCGCATTCGTCGTCGTGGTCCGTAAGCACCACTCCAGCGATCTTCGACGGCGGAACGACAACGACCGGAGAGCCTGCACGGTCGCGAGGCGTGTAAATGGGAAGCTCGCGCCGCGTCGGGGGGTCTTCGGGTTCGAAGATGTCGTGCATGCCAAGCAAAGCAGGTGTTTGTTTGCGGTTCAGTTCGATCAGAATACGCTCCGCACGATGCAGAAACGTCGGGGTGGCGCCGACTGAAGTGGTCAGGACGAATGCCCCGTGTTCGGTCATATCGCAGACCTCGGCAATCGCCCAATCCAGACGCCCGAGGAATCCGTAACGAACCATTTGCGGCAGCATCGAAAGATGCATGTCGACAAAGCGCACCGTCCCCGAATTGATCTGCGATCGCAATACAGGATCGGCCTGATAAGGCGTTCGAAACGATATCGCCTTTGCTCTCGCAAGCGCCCCATCCAGCGACGGCCCGGTTGACGCCCCCGTCAAAACACCGATCTGGAACTGGCGTCCGGCATCGTGTTCCTCTTCTGCACGCGCAGCTAGGGCCAAAGGAATGGCCTTAGGAGCGCCAGCCGGAGTGAAGCCGCTGAAACCGATGTTCTGCCCGTGCTGAATGAGAGCAGCCGCTTCTTCAGGCGTTAGAACCGGAAATGAATGAGACATGCGTTATCGATCCTTGGATGTCAAAACTGTCAATAATCGACGTGCTGCAACAGACGGAGTCATCTCACCGTTTTCGACCGCGGTCTCGAGACGCGGCAATAAGTCGGCGGCCGCCTGGTCCTTTCGAAGCAACTGTTCCAGCCCGGTTGAGACAAGTTCGCGCATCCAGTCGAGAGCTTGCCGGCTCCGCCGCTTAGCGAGAAATCCATTTGCGGTGAGCTCAGCGCGATGCTGCAGGATCAGCTTCCAAACTTCGGCAATGCCTTTTCCCGTCAGAGCGGAGATTGCGAGCACCTTCGGAGACCAGCCGTCGGGCGAGGCTGAAAAGAGATGAAGTGCGTTCCGGTATTCCACGCGCGCGCGCTCTGCCCTTTGTTCGTTGTCGCCATCGGCCTTGTTAATTGCCATTGCATCGATCATTTCGAGAATGCCGCGTTTGATGCCCTGCAATTCGTCGCCGGCTCCTGCAATCGTGATCAACAGAAAGAAATCCGTCATTGAGCGCACAGCCGTCTCCGACTGTCCGACACCTACGGTTTCGACAAGGACGTTCTCGTAACCAGCGGCCTCGCAAAGAAGAATGGTTTCGCGAGTCTTTCGCGTTACCCCGCCCAGGTGACCGCGCGCCGGTGACGGCCGGATGAACGCGTTCTCTTCCGCCGACAGATTCTCCATCCGCGTCTTGTCGCCAAGAATGCTGCCGCCCGAAACCGGACTCGACGGATCCACGGTCAAGACAGCGACCTTCTCACCGCAGTCGCGTACCAGATGCACGCCTAGCTTGTCGATAAACGTGCTCTTTCCGGCACCGGGTAAGCCCGTAACTCCGACGCGACGAGCTTTGCCCGAGTAGGGAAGTACGCCTTCCAGAATGGCGGCCGCAAGATCAGCGTCTTCGTCGCGTTCGCTCTCAATGACCGTAACCGCTCGGGCGAGAACTGTGCGGTCACGTTCCAGAATGCCGTCGATGTACTGTTTCGGCTCCAGGCGGCCGCGCCGCGCTTTAGTGAGTACTGGCCCCACTCGGCTGACCTACCAGCAGCGCAGAGAGGATTTGTTGAGCGCAGACCGGGATTACACTCCCCGGACCGAAAACACCGGTTACCCCAGCGGCGCGCAGGAACTCATAATCCTGAGGCGGAATCACGCCGCCTACGAACACGAGGATGTCCTCCCGCCCCATTTTCGCAAGTTCGCGAATCACCTCTGGAACAAGTGTCTTGTGTCCTCCCGCCAAAGTCGAGATCCCGAGCACGTGTACGTCATTCTCGACCGCCATGCGAGCCGCTTCCCGCGGCGTCTGGAACAACGGACCCACATCGACATCGAATCCAATATCGGCAAATGCTGTCGCGATCACTTTGGCGCCCCGGTCATGCCCGTCTTGGCCCATCTTCGCGACTAGAATGCGCGGGCGTCGTCCTTCTTCCCTTGCGAAATCGTCCGCCATGCGCCGTGCCGCCCGAAACTCAGCGTCGTCCCGGCTTTCGGCCGAGTAAACTCCGGATATCGTCCGATTCACCGCCTGATATCTTCCAAACACCTTTTCAAGAGCAGTCGATATCTCACCAAGCGTCGCGCGTACCCGTGCCGCCTGAACTGCAAGATCCAATAGATTGCCGTCCCCTCGTTCGGCCGCACCGCTCAAAGCATTCAGCGCATGTTCCACAGCGTTTCGATTTCGCTTCGCCTTTATCTCTGCCAAGCGCTGCAACTGCTTTTCCCGTACCGCACGGTTATCGATTTCAAGTATGTCGATCTGCTCTTCTCTGTCCGCGCGATATTTATTCACCCCGACAATGACCTCCCGGCCGGAATCGATCCTCGCCTGTCGGCGCGCGGCTGCTTCTTCAATACGCATTTTCGGCAAACCGGTCTCGATGGCTTTCGTCATGCCACCCAGCGTTTCAATCTCCTGGATGTGATGCCATCCGCGATGCATCAGCTCGTGCGTCAGGGTCTCGACGTAGAAGCTGCCACCCCAAGGATCGACCACCTTCGTGATGCCGGTCTCTTCCTGAAGATAGATCTGTGTGTTGCGCGCGATGCGCGCGGAGAAGTCCGACGGCAGAGCGATCGCCTCGTCGAGTGCGTTCGTGTGCAGAGACTGCGTGTGTCCCATAGCCGCCGCTAACGCCTCGATGCACGTACGGCTCACATTGTTGAATACGTCCTGCGCCGTCAAGCTCCAGCCCGATGTCTGCGAGTGCGTCCGCAAAGCCATCGATTTTGGATTTTTCGGATTGAAACTCTTGATCAGCTTTGCCCATAACACGCGTGCGGCACGAAGTTTGGCAACCTCCATGAAATGGTTCATGCCGATGCCCCAGAAGAAGCTGAGACGCGGCGCAAATTCGTCGATGCTCAGCCCCGCCGCAATTCCGGTGCGCACATATTCAAGCCCGTCCGCAAGCGTGTAGCCCAACTCGATATCCGCGGTCGCCCCTGCTTCCTGCATGTGATAACCGCTGATCGAAATGCAATTGAACTTGGGCATCCGCTGCGAGCAGTAGCGGAAGATGTCGCCGACGATCCGCATAGACGGGCCCGGCGGATAGATGTACGTGTTGCGGACCATGAACTCCTTCAAGATGTCGTTCTGGATGGTTCCGCTCAACTGCCCGGTGCTTACGCCCTGCTCCTCGCCCGCAACGATGAAGAACGCCATTACTGGCAGCACAGCCCCGTTCATTGTCATCGATACGGACATCTGGTCCAACGGGATCTGATCAAACAGGATCTTCATGTCTTCGACCGAGTCGATCGCAACGCCGGCCTTGCCCACATCACCGACTACCCTCTCGTTGTCCGAGTCGTACCCGCGGTGAGTTGCCAGATCGAACGCGACCGAAAGGCCCTTCTGACCGGCCGCCAGGTTTCGCCGATAGAATGCATTCGATTCTTCCGCTGTCGAGAAGCCTGCATACTGCCGTATGGTCCACGGCTGCATGGCATACATCGTTGAATATGGACCACGCAGATACGGAGGCACACCCGCCGCATACTCGAGATGCTCCATCGCGAAGAGGTCTTCTGCGGTGTAGTACTGCTTTACGGGGATTCGTTCCGGTGTATCCCAAATGTGTGCAGGATCTTCCGGCGCTTGCTGCGGAGCTCCTTCGCGACGAAGCTTCAAATCGATTTTCGTGAAATCCGGTTTCATGGCCGATCCTCCGGGATGGGGGAGATCCCAAGCTTGTCCTCAGCATGGTTCAAAGTGCGCTCACGAATCTTTTCAAACGGCTCCGCGAGCCTGATCTGCGGGAATGGATCTCCGGCCAGAACCGAAGGCGGGGGCTCGTCCGGAGTTTTATCGTTTGTATTCGGATAGTTGTTGACACCGACCATCGTCTGGCGCCCCGATGCCAAGGCGTTCACTTTCGCCTGCCGTGACTTGGTCAACTCCGCTTCAACAAAGCCCGATTCGAGAGCCGTCGTCCAGCCTCCGGCAGCTTCTACCTGTTGGAAGAGCCGCCAGGATTCTTGAGCTAGCGCATCCGTCAGAGCTTCGATGTAATACGAGCCTCCGGCCGGATCGGCCACCCGGCCAAGCTGGGCCTCATCGCGGAGAATCCGCTGAACGTTCAACGCAAGATGCGGGTCGAAGCCAAACGCTTCCACCGTTAGAGAATCGCAGCCGCCCGCAATTGCGGAAAATGCTTCGGTTGTAACCCGAAGCAGATTCGTGTACGGATCGAGCAGGCTCTTGTTCAGCCGGGCCGTTCGCACGTGAATGCGTGCAATCGCACAGGTCAGGTCCTCGGGTTTGAAGGCCGTCACTGCTGCCGACCACAACTCCCGGGCAGCTCGCAACTTCGCGATCTCAACAAAATAGGTCGACCCCACTGCGTACACAAACACGGTTCTCGCAGCAGCGGTATCGACGGTCTTCCCCGTTTCGATTGCGGACTGCAGCTTCTCGACCGCTTCCGCCAAAGCGAAACCGAGCTCCTGAACTGCAGTGGCGCCGGCTTCGTGCAAGTAGTCGGCGCGAATCGCACCCGCCGGCGGAACCCACGTCTGCGCCTCTTCCCAACCTTGCCCGGTACCTCGGATGTATGGATACTCGCCAGGCGCAAGATCGGCTAACTCGCCGATTCGCTCCGCGTCCTGGCGCCGGTAGTACGGCCGGACCGGAATGCCTTCCTCCGTTCGCCAGATCAGCTTTTTCTCGTAATCCGCACCCTTCAGGTCCTTGAGTATCGCCGATTCCCACTCTTCGGTTCGAACCGCCGCGAAATCAGCCCCAAGCTGAAGCGTTTCGGTTCCTGCAAAATCTTCAGACATGGCCGTTGCCTTCCTGAACCACTTCCATCAAGTAACCGAAGGCTGCTTGTTCGGTTGTTTTCGGATGCACAAAGAACACTTTGGTACCGCGTGACCCGTTCCGGGGCGCCGGATCGATCACCTTGAAACCGTTCGCCTTCATGTGATCGAAAGCAGCTTGAATGTCGGATACCCGAAAAGCAATGTGCGCGAACCCGCCACGACCACCGCTCTTCTCTAGTTGCTTCGAAACCGGCGAATCGGGACTTAGCGGTTCCAGAAGTTGCACCAGATTCGGTCCGTCACCTACCTTAAGCAACACCTCACGCACCTGGTCTCCGCCAAGCACTTCCTCGCGATGAACCTCTGAAAATCCGAGCTTCTTGTACGCATTCACGTGCTGCTCGAGTTCACCCTGCTTCACCGCAATCGCAACATGATCGAAAAACAGAAATCCGGGAATTTCTTTGAAGTCTTGCATCATTCAAACTCCACAAGGACTTGTCCGCTCTGCACGCTGTCGCTTACACTTACGTTTACTTTGGCGACTTTGCCACTGTTTGGAGCGGTGATGTTGGTTTCCATTTTCATTGCTTCCAACACCAGCAGCGTGTCTCCGCTTTGAATACTTTGCCCCGGCTGCGCCGAGACCTTAACGACGATTCCCGATATCGGACTGCGGCAGACCTTTTCCTCATTCACAGGCCCGGCAGCACGTGCCGCTGCAGGCGCCGTTGCGTTCGCCGGAACTCGCACCGCCGAGGGTTCCACAACATAGCCCCGCGGCGGATTAGGCGCCTGCTCTGCTTCAGCCGCTTCCACATCGACTTCGTATGTTTTGTTATCGACCGTTATTTTTAGCTTCATCCTGTTTTCTTCAGTGAGGTAGATGATGCGACGCCTGAATGGACACTCGCCCTTGCATCGCCCAACTCCGGGAACTGATCAGCCTTACCTGGCGAATGTGGTGGCGTTCGCCAAGGAAGGCAGCAACAGCCGCCGAGATGACGAGCATGATCTCTTCGCTGATCGGTTCGGCCGGTTCCGGGGTCATCGCCCGGCTTGCTTCCGCTCCGTTCCGATGTGCGTGAGTCGCATCGGGCATGGCAGCGCCACTCTGACGTTGGCGCTCCCGGCTCTCGAGCGCAGCCACGCGCTCGGACAGTCGCTTCAGTTCCGCTCGCACGGTCTCGAGCGCCGTCATTAACTCGTCTGACAATGTGGACACTGCGGCCTCCAGATTCTATAGCGGCATCAGGCCGTGCTTCTTCGCTGGGCGCAGTTCGCGTTTTGTGTGTAGATATTCGAGCGACTGAGCGACATACTTGCGCGTTTCCGCGGGCTCGATTACCGCATCAATCAAGCCTCGCCCCGCAGCCACATACGGATTCGCAAACGCTTCCCGATACCGCTCGATTAGCTCCCTCCGCTTTTGAGGCTTATCTGTGGCTTCCTCCAGCTCTTTGCGGAACACGATTTCGATTGCGCCCTCTGCGCCCATAACGGCGACCTCTGCTGTCGGCCAGCCAAACACGCGATCTGCTCCCAGGTCTCTGCTGCACATG
>JAFARV010000028.1 GCA_019245255.1 Acidobacteriaceae bacterium
AAAGGTTAATCGGCTAGTAACGGGAAAAGCGAGTTGAAGCCAGCCGGCATTGCCCCGAACGGCCACGATCTGGTTCGACCTGACCGACGCCCCGATTGGACTTCCACCCAGATTCGCAAAGTTCTCTCCGTGCAGCATTGTGCCTGAAAGCTCGAACCATGATGCTGGCTTAAAAAGGAAATCTGCGCTCACGACCCGCGACGGCACTGCGATACCGTTGACGTGACTCTCGCTCGCGTGCGCGGCCACACCCAGCGCAAGCTTGGAGTCGTCGCTCCCTTGATGACTCAGTCCGATATGGCCTTGAATAGCGGGCCGAATCGGGTCTAGCGTGGTACCCCGAGGCAGGGCAGGCACGGCATTCATCTCATCCGTTCCCAGCACGCTCGCCGAAAGCGTCAATTGCGTTGCACTCGATAGCGCCACACGTTCGTCATAGCGCACCTGCGGCCGCCAGAACCAAAGGTTTCCCGATCCCGAAAGCGGGGGGATTCCAACTCGAGCAAACGATGTCGGTTCGAGAGGTGCAATGATCGATTTGTCCTGTCCGAACGTCAGAGTACGGTTCTGCCAATCGAAGCTGACCGTGCCTCTCCGGATACGGAACACGTCATTTTCCCCGTTGGGCGAAAAGAAATCCATTGAAATCCCGCCATGCACATGTGCGCCGCCCAGCATCTGGGGTCCGTAGAACTCGAGTCCTATGATCGATTGCCTCAACGTCGCACCGCCGCCCGGCGAGCCTAGATTGTACTCGCCATACGCGCTTTGATAAGCGTAGTTGTCCGTACCTTCCGTCAGAAAACTGTCAAAAAGAAACATGCCCGTCAGAGAAATCGGCAGCCGCTGCGATGCGCCTACTTTGGTCTGGGCCTGATCTTCGATCTGGTGTTCGTTTTTCGAAACGCGCTCGTCGAGCCGCTCGACTTCGGCAGCAGGCTGCTGCTGTTTAATCGTGTCCCGAAGTTGATGGATTTCCTGAAGCAGCGCCTGATTTTGCTTCTCGAGGGTATCAAGCCGGTCAAGTATCTTCTGCACGTCTTGCGAACTCAATTGCTGGCCGGGCAGAACGGCTGCGCTTAGGAACGCGCAAACGAATGCATTTCTGGCGACTGGAACCAACTTACGCAAGTAGCGATTCCAGGACACGGCGAACCTCCCTGGGTGAGAACGGCTTTTGGAGTATGGCATTGGGTCTGGACCGCTCACCATTGTCCGCCAATTTTATGCTCTCCTCGGCAGTGATCATGATGGCCGGCAGATCTTTGTAAGTCTCCAGTTGCCGCACCCGGTCGATCAGCTCGAATCCATCAAAAGCTGGCAAATTGAGATCCGTAAGAAGTGCGGAGATATCGGGATACGTCGTGAGCAGGCCAAGCGCCGCTTCAGGATGATGCGCAACTAGAGCCTTTACGTCAGGAATCGTCTCTATGGCAAGAGCAAGGGAAGAGGCAAGACTTTCGCTGTCTTCCACAACCACAACAAACCTGGGCATGTCGGCCGGCTTATGGAAGAAATCGATATCCGACACCGTGAACGGTCACAAAATGCTTTGGGGCAGCGGGCTCGCGCTCAAATTTCTGGCGCAGCCTGACGACGTGGGCGTCTACCGTTCTGGTATTTGGGTAATACTCATAACCCCACACAGAGTTCAGAATGAGATCGCGCGTAAGTACGCGATCGGCATTCTGGAGGAAGAAGGAAAGCAGGTTGTACTCGGCCGGCGTAACCTTCACGTCCTTGCCGCTGCGAGTTACATTCCGTCGCTCCACGTCAACTTCGACGTCCCCAAAACGGGCAACCCGAGGAACTTCGCCACCCGTACGCCTCAGCACAGCCCTGATGCGGGCGAGGAGCTCACGTGCACCGAACGGCTTTACCACGTAGTCGTCAGCGCCGACCTCTAAGAGCAGCACCTTATCGACTTCATCGCCCACCGCGCTGAGGACGATAATAGGCAACGGCAGCCGGTTCGCCCGAATCTCTTTGCAGAGTTCAATCCCCGTCATGCCGGGCAGCCGGAGGTCTACCAACATCAGGCTGGGTTTTACCGTAACCGCTTTATCGAGACCTGACCGCCCGTCGACTGCTTCGAGCGGAACGAAGCCCTCGCGTTCGAGCAGGATGCTCACCGTCTCGCGAAGTTCAGCGTCATCGTCGACGATCAGAATTCTTTGTGAGGAAGAAGACAACGTATTGTCACCGTGACAACTATTTTGCCCACAAGCTTTGTCCGCTGAGAAGCCTATGGGGGCTTTTTACATAATTTTTACACCCGTTGATGACGTGCTTTGAGGCGTTTACAAAACTTTTGCACGCCCACAACCCCTGGCAAAGAGTTTGCGGTCAGACTGCGAATTGCCGCCTCATGCGGCGCCCGAAACAGCGGTTATTCGATTCCTTCTCTCGAACGGCCTGCTGCATTTGTTTAGCGATAAGTACTGTCGCTTGGGCTTGGGTGCGGATCGTGTGTGTATGGGGTGCACCTGAGCCGGCTGGAAGAGTGGGCCGGTGCGGAGGAGGGGCTCCATGGCCGGCCCGCTCACCAGTTCTGTGCTAGCCATGGTAACCCCGGGCTAGCACAGACGCTGATGGTCCTCGTCAAAGACCAATATTTCGTGTATAAACAGAAATACTCTACTATCGCTACTCTCGTGGAGGAGTAATGTTCCGTTTGCTTCAAGCGTTTCGGGGCACGCATCCGTACCCTTTGCGCTCTCAATGTCCCCGGCTCCGTTTGCCCTTCCCGTCTACTTACTCACGCGTGGCGGCCACGCTGTTCTTCGGCGTAACTCTCTTCGGCCAATCGACCGGCACTGTTCAAGGAACAATCGCCGACGCAACCGGAGCGATTATCCCGAACGCCACGATCACCATCACTAACCAGGCCACGGATGAAAAGCATCTTCTGCATACCGACACTGCGGGTCTGTATTCGTTGCCTTCGCTACAACCGGGCAGCTATCGGCTCGAAGTCGGCGCAACGGGCTTCCAGACCGAAGTTGTCAACGATCTGCTTATCGCCGTGGGCAGTACGACAACGCAGAATTTTACGCTCCATGTCGGGGCATCCAGTCAGACTGTAGAGGTTACCTCGGCGCCGCCTTTGGTTGAGGCGAGTTCGATTTCGGTTGGGAGCGTGATCAACCAGGCTACCGTCCAGCAGATCCCGCTCAACGGGCGGCACTTTGTCGATTTGGCGTTGCTGACACCCGGTACGGTCACGCCGCCCCAAAACGGCTTTCTCACGGCGCCGCTGCGTGGTCAGGGCTCATTTGCGTTCAATTCAGCGGGCGCTCGCGAGGATGAGATCAATTTCCAGATCAATGGCGTCAACGTCAACGATATGTCGCAGAATCAGATCACGTTTCAGCCGACAATCAACACCGTTTCGTCGTTCCGTCTCGATAACTCGACTTATGACGCGGAGTATGGCAGGAATGCCGGTTCTATCGTGAACATCCAGACCATGGCAGGAACCAATAGCTTCCATGGAGAGGTCTACGAGTTTCTTCGTAACAGCGCTATGGACGCGCGCAATTTCGCGAATTTCTCGCCTATTTTGCAGTCTCCTTTTAGGCGGAACCAATTTGGAGCCGATGGTGGAGGGCCGCTCGTTAAGAACCGTTCTTTCCTGTTCCTTACTTATGAAGGATTGATCCAACGCCAAAGCGTCCCACTATCTACGCCGGTTCTGAGCGCCCAGCAGAGAGCGGGAACTTATAGTCCTGTTATCGAAAAGTTGATTCCACTGATACCGTTAGCAAATTCGCCCGGAAACGTCTTCACAGGATCGGCCGTAGCCCCCGTCAATATTCATCAGGGCACTGCCAACTTCACTCAGGTTTTCAGTGAAGCAAACCGCTTCAATGTTTACTACGCAATGCAGCACGACCAGCGGAACGAGCCGCCCACAACCCAGGGAAATAATCTGCCGGGATTTGGCGATAGCAGACAGGGTTGGCGTCAGTTGTTGGCCTTGACCGATTCGCACATCTTTTCACCCACACTGGTGAACGAAGCGCGGGCCGGATTCAATCGTATCCACATTACCTTCGCTGCGGAAAATACGCTGAGTGCCGCTGACTATGGAATCAATAGCGGTGTCGCCAGCGCGATTGGTTTGCCGCAGATCAGTATCGGCAGCGGCTCTACGGAGTTTGGCGGAATCAACGGGTTTCCGCAAGGGCGGGGAGATGACACCATCACTCTTTCCGACACGCTGAGCTGGGTCCACGGAAACCACAACATCCGCTTTGGGCCGGAGTACTATCACGTCATCAACGACAGCTTTAGTTACACGCCGGGCACCTTCAGCTTCGCTAACCTAACTGCGTTTCTCAACGATCAGCCAAACGCTTTCACTGCTAACACGTCGAACCGGCCCGCCCGGATCTATGTGAACGCGCTGGGGGCGTTTGTGCAGGATCAATGGAAGGTCACTCCAAGTTTCACGCTTAACCTGGGCCTGCGATATGACTGGTACGGAACACCGAACGAAGCAGAAAATCGTTTTGTCGTGTTCGATCCAACCACCGTGTCGCTTGTGCACGTCGGCCAAGGCGGCGGTCCGAGCCATGCCTATGACGAGAGCGCGCGCAACTTTGAACCACGTGTTGGATTTGCCTGGAACGTCTTTGGCAGCGATAAGACCGTCCTCCGGAGCGCATACGCGATCTTTGTCGATCAGCCCATTACAGGCCTGGTGTCCGGGCTGGTTTCGAATCCGCCCTACGCGTTCCCTGTGTCATCAACCGCGAAAGGGCTCACGTTTGAGGATGCCTATACTCTCGCGAGCGGAAGTGTCGCTCCGGCATCGGTGGCGCACAACTATAAGGATGCCCAAGTTCAGTCTTGGAACTTTAACATCCAGCAGCAACTCACCGATGATCTTGGCTTGATGGTGGGCTACTTCGGGAGCAAGGGAACCCACCTGAACATTGGCCGGAATTACAATCAGCTTACCGGCGGTGTGCGCCCCTATCGCGCTCTTTCGGCAGACAGTCCTATCGATCCGGGTAAGCCCCTCGGCAACATCACTGTGTATGAAAGCGTCGGCAACTCGTCTTATAACGCGCTTTGGGCGCAATTGACGAAGCACGTATCTCGTGGCCTACAATTCCAGACATACTACACATGGTCCAAGTCGATCGACGAGAATTCACGCAATGTGCAAGGAGTGACGGTACAGGATAGCTACAACGTGCTCGGAGACCGCGGGCTATCCGACTTCGACGCGCGCAACCGGTGGGTGCTGAGCGGCATTTACGACCTCCCATGGAAAGGAAACCGTCTCATCGATGGTTGGGAGATTTCGCTTATCGAACAGATACAGAGCGGTAATCCGATTAATTTCCACACGACCAGTACTTCCTTCACCGGCGCCCAGACTCTCCGGCCCATTGTCACCGCGCCTGTTGTAAGTGGTTACTCTCCCGCAACAAATGGCAGCCCAACATTTGTCACCTATTTACAGGACCCGAAGGTATTTCTGAACCAGCAGAACGCGTTCGGCAATTTGGGGCGGAATGTGATTATCGGCCCCGGTTTCTCCAACTTGGACGTCGCTCTGACGAAGAATACAAAAATTGCGGAGGCGTTAACGCTGCAATTTCGTGCCGATGCATTCGACTTATTGAATCAGGCAAACTTCGGTCAGCCTGGGTCCACAGTCGGAACGTCGACATTCGGCCTGATTAGCGGTACCCGATTTCCTCCTGGCGATTCAGGTTCGTCGCGCCAGTTGCAGTTGTCCATGCGTCTGACGTTCTGAATCCTCAGGGCTTCCCGAGCGCAGCCAGCAGGCCAAACCTGGCTGCTTGCGCTCGAGGATTGATAACTTCGGTTCTCGTTTCCCCGCCTGCACGAACTGTTTGCTCGGCGCATCAGCCAAATAGGGGTGGTCTTTCAGCCTGGCACGTGGCGTGTACTTCCTCCATTCTTTCGATCTCGATTCAACCTTTAGATAATGATCAACTGAGGCTAGTGATCAAGTAGGAGGACACTGTTTGCCTGCCACCATTGGGGTTCCTCGTGAGACGTTTCCCGGCGAGCGTCGAGTCGCGATTACACCGCGTCAGTGTGAGGCGTTGCGAAAACTGGGTGTCGACGTTATCGTCGAGACTTCCGCCGGAACAGAGGCGGGCTTCCCGGATGAAGCCTATGTCGGGCGCGGTGCGCGTTTCGGCAATAGGGCCGACGTGTTTGCAGCCGCCGACATCATTACACAGGTTCGCTGCCTTGGGGCAAATCCCGAGTTGGGGCACTCCGACATTGCGCTACTTCGCGCAGGTCAACTCGTCGTCGGCTTTGGCGAACCGCTCACCGCCCTAAAGCAGAACGCAGATCTCGCGGATGCCGGGGTGTCATACTTTGCGCTTGAGCTGATTCCGCGCATCACGCGCGCGCAAAGCATGGATGCGCTCTCCTCGATGGCGACCATAGCCGGGTATCGGGCAGTATTGATCGGCGCAACTTACTTGCCCAAAATGTTCCCAATGATGATGACTGCCGCCGGCACCATCACACCGGCCAAGGTCTTTGTTCTCGGGGCCGGCGTTGCGGGC
>JAFARV010000125.1 GCA_019245255.1 Acidobacteriaceae bacterium
CACAACGGACGGAATGCGTCACCTTGCGAAACTCGCCGGGGCAGGTCTGAAGGCAGTTCATCTGTTGCCTACGTTCCACTTCGCAAGCGTGAACGAAAATAAGTCAACTTGGCAATCGCCCGGTGACCTATCGGGTTATCCGCCAGACAGCACCGAGCAGCAGGCGAAGGTCGCGGCCGTGCAGAGTAGCGATGGATATAACTGGGGATACGATCCCGTGCACTACATGACGCCTGAAGGCTCGTATGCCGTCAACCCCACCAATCGCGTCAGCGAATATCGCCGTATGGTGCTCGGGTTACATAATGCCGGGCTGCGCGTCATTCAGGACGTAGTCTTTAATCACACAAACGCCAGTGGTCAGTCGCCCAATTCCGTGCTGGACGAGATCGTCCCTGCATATTACTATCGCCTGGACGCGAACGGGCAGGTAGAAAACGCAAGTTGCTGCGCCGATACCGCGAGCGAGCACAAAATGATGGAAAAACTCATGATCGATACCGTCGTTCTGAATGCACGTGAATACAAGATCGACGGATTCCGATTTGACATCATGAACTTCCACTTCGTTTACAACATGCAGCACATCAGTAAGGCGCTTGCACAACTTACATTGGAGAAGGACGGAGTAGACGGATCGAAGATCTATTTGTACGGCGAGGGCTGGAACTTCGGCGACACGGCTAACGATCAGCTCGGACCGGCTGCACGGCAAGCGAATATGTACGGGACCGGTATCGGGACCTTTAACGATCGCATCCGCGATGCCGTTCGCGGCGGCGGCCCCTTCGATGATCAGCGTGTACAAGGCTTTTCGACCGGACTCTTCACGGACCCGAGCCTCTACACAACTCAGAACCAAACTCCGACCGACCAGAAGACCGAGCTGCTACAGCGCACCGACTGGATTCGTGCGGGACTCGCCGGCAACCTGCGCGATTACGAATTCCAGACGTATACCGGGCAAATCGAGAAAGCCTCACAGATTGACTACTTCGGCCAGGGCACAGGATACACCGCGAGCCCGATCGAAGTCATTAATTACTGCTCTGTCCACGATAACCAGACCCTTTTCGACGCCGTGCAACTCAAATCGGCTATACCGGGCTCGGTCTCGAACGGCGGCGACGACATACAAACGCGCACTCGGCGCCAGGTACTCGCGATGAGCGTGATTGCACTGGGTCAGGGCGTTCCGTTCTTTCTTGCAGGAGACGACATTCTTCGCTCCAAGGACATGGATGACAACAGCTACGATTCAGGCGACTGGTTCAACAAGATCGATTGGACATACCATTCGGCGAACTGGGGGATCGGACTGCCCATCGCAAGTCAAAACCAGAGTAACTGGCCCATCATGCAACCGTTGTTGGAAATTCCCTCGCTTACGCCAACACAGAAAAACATCAATGACTCACGCCAGTCGTTCATGGAGTTACTTCGTATACGAGAAAGCTCGCGTCTGTTCCGCATGTCCACGCTTCAGGAGATACAGAGCAATCTGCACTTTTTGAATACCGGGCCGAATCAGGTCCCGGGGCTCATTGTCATGAAGCTCGACGCGAACGGCGGCAGTTACGGCCCGTATACTCACATAGTCGTGGTATTCAATGCTACTCTCGGTTCAATCCAGTTCCAGGATGCATCGCTCAAAGGCATCGGTTTATCGCTGCATCCCGAACAGATGGATTCACGCGATAAAACCGTTCGGGGAGCAACTGCGGACAACGCTAGCGGGACTCTCAGCGTCCCTGGCTTGACTACGGCGGTGTTTGTCTCGCAGGAGTAATGGAAACTGAGCCGCGAGCGTGAGCGAGCATTAACGCAATTGACGTGAGAACCGTCCCTGAGATATTCCACTCACTTCTGTGCCGCCTTTGGCTTATTTTCTGACTTTCTCAACCTACGGCACGCACTTGCCAGGATCGGAGAAAGGTTGGGTCGATGCTCGACATCGCCTTCCTGGGAGCCCTCTGCTGACGCGGAATGCCCAGCGTGAGAAGTATTGGCGTATTCAGCTCAACGAATTTCCTTGCACGTTCGATCAGGAAGCCCGCATTCGGGTGTTGGAGGCTATACTCTCCGTCTGCTTCTATCGACGGTGGGTTACTCACGCCATCCACGTTCGCAGCATGCATGTGCATGCGGTGTTATGTGGGGAAGCAAGACCAGAACGTATGATTATCGACTTAAAAGCTTATGCGACCCGCAGCCTGCGATCCGGTGCGGTGGGTCCGAACCAGCGGTCGCGTTACTGGACTCGCCATGGGAGCACTCGCTATCTCTGGAATGAAGTCAGCTTGCTGGCGGCGATTGACTACGTTTTGAACGGTCAAGGCGCGCGAATGTCCTGTTACCCGAATCATCCGCAGAATGAGAATCCTCCGGTATTGGGGTCGCTCACGCTCCCTCGCTCCGTGTCAACGCCTCAGTAACCGGGGTGCAGACGTCCAAACTGGACAGCTCCGTCTTTCTGTTGTTACTATTCGCTCAACATCGTCTGCAGGCGCGGGCTCAATTGTGGCGTGCGTCCAAACAGATACTGCAGCTTATCCATGAACAGATAGACCACCGGCGTAGTGTAAAGGGTCAGTAACTGGCTGAAAATCAAGCCGCCAACGATCGTGATGCCAAGTGGGCGCCGCAGCTCAGACCCGGTACCGGTACCCAGAGCAAGCGGCAGTCCGCCGAGCAGCGCCGCCATGGTCGTCATCATGATCGGCCGAAACCGCAGTAAGCAAGCTTCGTAAATGGCCTGCTTAGGCGTCAGACCTTGCCGCCGTTCAGCATCAATTGCGAAATCAATCATAAGGATGGCGTTCTTCTTCACGATCCCGATCAGAAGGATGATGCCAATCATCGCGATCACGTTGAGATCGGTGTTGCAGATCACGATGGCGAGCAGCGCTCCGACTCCGGCCGACGGCAGCGTCGACAAAATTGTAATCGGGTGAATGAAGCTTTCATACAGCATGCCCAGCACGATGTAAACCGCCAGCAGTGCAGCCAAAATCAATAGCGGTTGGTTCTTCAACGACTCCTGAAATGCTTGTGCGGTTCCG
>JAFARV010000169.1 GCA_019245255.1 Acidobacteriaceae bacterium
GCTGATAGTCAAATGCGGTTGAGATCCCGCGCCAGATATGGGCCGTGTAGTAAGTCTCGGCAATTTTTTCGAGACCGTAACTTAGCCCACCATCGCCGAGGATGAACCCCAGGCCACCTAAGGCGAGGTAGCGGCGGTGGTCGCCGGAAATGCCATTTACAACAAATGCAGCGCCTATCTTATCCTGCGAGCGACGCCAAGCTTTGCCGCTGAAGTCGCTGGAAATCTCCGCGGTCCTGTCCACTTCGGTGTAGGCGAACGATTCATTCGCGCCTTCGTTCCATCCAAGACGTGCGCCGGCTCTCCACAAGGAAGTTAATTCCTGCTCGACGTTGAGACCAAATCCGTATTTCACACGGCCTTGCTTGTGGTATAGCGTTACATCGGGAACCGCGTCTTTACCCGAAAGATAGCCATCGATCGCCTCACGATAGCTGCCCATGTCCGCGTGATTCACGAAAACGAGAGCGCGGACGACGCTGGCGCGCTTGGGAAATAACGGGGTATGGAGTTCGGCTTCGAAGTTTTCACCTCTGGCGCGTGCGATGTTCCAATCGAGTGTAATTCCATTAGCAATCGTCGGCATCAGCATTTCGCCGAAGCGGGCGGCCCATGACTTAGCGTAGTACTCGAATAACAGACCGTAGGTGTAACCGCGTGTATCGGCAGCATAGTCGAATGCCCCATTGTTCACGTCCGTCCAGTTCATAAATTGAAGGTGGCTGTCGCTGGCGATGGAATTGAGGTCGAAGAAGTCGACAGTGCTCATCTTTCCCAGGCGAATCTCCAAGCGGCGCACCGGCACGGTCGAGGCGAGAGCCAACGGGTTACGCGTCGCTTCGGTGGTTTCGTCACTGAGCGGGATTGTGTAGTGAAGCATGACCCGGGCGATATACGGGTCTTCGGATAATGTGGGGTTTCTTACAACATCGAGGTTAGTAAACCCGGCGATACCGAGCGCGTTACTCAGCCCAGCTCCCCCTGCACTTTCGACATCGAAGAGGATATCGAGCTTGTTAGTAATCTGGAAGCCGGTATAAAGGGTTTCGACACGCGACGTCGCATGCCCGGCCTGGGGCAGGAAGCTATTTGACCCGGAGTATTTGGCGTAAAACGACGGATTCTGTTGACGAATAAAGTTTCCTTGCGCGGACATCCAGAAGCGACTCCAGAACGACTCCTGATCGCTGGACGGGTCGGCCGTGTCCTGGGCGAAAACAGGCAAGGAGAAGAGGATGAGAAGAAGAATGGCTGAATAGAGCCGCAACTTTCTATGGTTGGTGTCCAGTAAGCTTGGCGTCAACATTCAACCGAGCAGCAATCGAATTTTCATGGATTTGTAACTATGACTTAATGCGGCCACGAATTCCGGGATGTGAGGATAGGGATTGCTCATTTGGACGGTTCAATTTCGGACCACTTGCCGGTTGGTGCTGATTGGATTACTGCTCACACTCAGCATACCCGCACAGGTGAGCGGCGTGAAGCGGATTTACGTCGAGACCTTTACGCTGAAGGACGGCGCGGAGAAACTTCGGGACGACCTAATCGGGCAACTTCGAAAGGCGCCGTCTGTGGAAATTGTGCCGGCGCGTGCAGATGCCGATGCAGTCCTATCCGGCAATGGCGAGGTTTGGATCCGTGGCTATCGAAGTCTGAATCCGCGCTCCGGCAGGTCGCCGTCGAACGGAACACCGGTTTATGCGGGCTTCGTATCTGTCGAATTAGATGATCTGAAGGGCGAGACGTTGTGGTCGTACCTGGCAACCGTGCGGGCCGGCTCGGCGAACATTTCGAAGGATCTTTCGAAAGAAGTCGCAAAGCACCTGGCAGAAGCGATGGCTCAGGTTCATGGATCTTCAACTTCAAAACACCAGGAGGCAAGGCAAGATCGATGACTCCGGTGCACAGGCTCCGATTCGCAGTCGTGGCACTGCTTGTAAGTGGACCACTAACTCTTGCGGCTCAGTCCGTCACAAGTTTGAAGGCGGCCGGCGCAACGTTTCCGTATCCACTCTACTCTAAGTGGTTCTCAAGTTACCATCGAGCAAACCCCGAAATCGAGATCACATACGATGCGACCGGATCCGAGGCGGGAGTTCGGAGACTACTTACCGGCGAGGTTGATTTTGCAGCGTCGGACAATCCGCAAATCGTAGCTAACATCGCACCTCGAGACGAGAGCAGGTACCTGCTGCTGCCGTCGATTGCGGGTGCGGTAGTACCGATTGTCAACCTGCCCGGAGTTGCCGCCGATGTAAGATTCACGCCGGCAGCTTTGTCCGGTATCTATCTCGGGAAGATCAGGAAATGGAATGATCCTTTGTTGAAGAGTGCGAATAAGGGCGTGGTGCTTCCCGATCTCGACATTGTGGTCATTCATCGAGCGGACGGCAGCGGCACGACATTCGCGTGGACCGACTTTCTATCGAAGACAAGTCCCGATTGGAAAGCCACCGTCGGGTGCAGCATGACTCCGAATTGGCCGGTTGGACGAGGCGCGGAAGGCAACGGCGGTGTGGCGAAACTAGTGAAAGAGCTTGAGGGCTCGATCGGATATGTCGAGTTCATCTACGCGCTTCAAAATCATCTCAGTTTTGGCAGTGTCAGGAACGAGAAGGGGCGGTTTGTAGCGGCAGATCTGGACAGCATCGAGGCCGCGGCAACAGAGGCAACAGCAGTAAGTGGGGACCTGAAAGCTTCGCTCGTGAATGCGCCGGGCGCCGAAGCGTATCCGATTGCAACGTTCACCTGGTTTGTAGTGCCGGCTCACATCGAAGATAGTGCGAAACGGCGAGCCATAAAAGACTTTCTCGCGTGGATGGCCGGCGCGGGCCAAAGACAAGCGGCCGCGCTGGGGTATGTCGCTCTTCCTAAGACTGTAATCGAGGCGGAAGGGCCGGCGCTCGATAAAATCAACTAATTTCACGATGCCACTCAACGTTTGGCGTAACTGGGGACCCTTCTCACCGCAGGCAGACGTCAGGAGACCAGCTTTAGGGCTGCCGGATCTGGCGGTCGGCCTGGGGGTATTGGCATTGCTGTACGTGATTGCGCACGTCGGGTCGCAGTCGCTGGTGAAGTTCAATCCATCGGAAACCCTTCCGTCGGTTAGTCTCGATCCACGGAACCTTCCCAATTATGCGGCCCGTTCGACGTTGCGAATGTTCATTGCGCTTGCAGCCTCGACGCTCTTCACTTTTGTTTACGGTTACGCGGCGGCGCGAAGTAAACGGGCGGAGCGTGTGCTGGTTCCGCTGCTAGACATTCTGCAGTCGGTTCCGGTATTGGGGTTTTTGTCCGTGACTGTGACGGCTTTCATCGCCTTGTTTCGCGGGAGCCTGCTGGGCCTGGAAGCAGCATGCATTTTTGCCATATTCACGGGCCAGGCCTGGAATATGACCTTCTCGTTCTACCAATCCTTGCGATCAGTTCCATCCGAATTGGATGAGATGGCGTCGCTCTACCGGCGCTCGGCCTGGGAACGCTTCACCCGTCTCGAGGTGCCGGCCTCCGCCATTGGCCTGGTTTGGAACGCCATGATGAGCTTCGGCGGAGGCTGGTTCTTTCTCGCAGCGAGCGAAGCCATCAGCGTACTCAATCACAATTACACGCTGCCGGGTCTTGGCTCGTATGTCGCGGCCGCGGTATCCGAACAGAATTTCAAAGCGCTCGCCTGGGCCATCGCGACCATGATTCTGCTGATCGTCCTGATTGATCAGTTCTTCTGGCGCCCTCTGGTCACCATCGCAGACCGCTTCAAACTGGAGCTGAGCGCCGGGGAAACGCGCCGCTCCTGGGTGGTCGACCTGTGGCGAAGCGCGCGCCTGCCCTGGGTCGTGAGCGGCTTTTTCGACCGCCCCTGGCGCATTGTGGACCACGCGCTCAGCCGCAGCACCTGCGTCGAAGCGACCCGAGAAAGCCCCCGGGCGATAAAGGAACCCGGCCGGCTCT
>JAFARV010000264.1 GCA_019245255.1 Acidobacteriaceae bacterium
CTTCTTCGGTTCCCTCTCGTCCGGTTGTTTGCCGCCATGCGGACTGCCATCGATGTCATCGTCATCATCTTCATCGTTCTGGTTTTCCGCATTCTGGCTCCGCCAGGCGGCCTCAAACAAGGCCAGTTGCTCTTTGCTCAGCTGCTCGCTTTTACGGCCGCGCTGCGCTTCCAGCAGCTCGCGCAGCAGGCTCTGGTACTTGTTCTGTTCGGCCAGCGACCGATCCAGCTGCTCAGCCAGATCCACGACAATCTTGCGCAGCGTGTCGGCGTCCTGCGGCAGATTTTTGGGATCGATGGCCACTGACCTGAGTGTAAGAAGGAAGCGATGAAAAAGCCAGGGAAAAACGCAGAGAGCCCAGAATGTTTTATGCTTCGGCGCACTTTCGACGGTAGCGCTTGCGCCGTGTGGCCGTGCTCAGGTCAATCCCGCTCAACAGCGCGCCCAGTTCTTCGGTAGTGATCTCAATGCGCCGCGTTCCAGGCTCGCCGCAAGGAATTACGTAACGGCCGGCTTCAAGCCGTTTCGCCCAAAGAGCGAACCCGTCGTGATCCCAGTAAAGCAGTTTCAGGCGGTCCTTGCGGCGCGAGGCGAACAAATAAAGGTGGCCGGCGAAAGCATCCAACTGCAGATGGTCGCGCACCAGCGCATGGAGTCCGTCGAAACTAAGCCGCATATCACATGGACTCAGGCATAGATACACGCGTACACTGGCGGGAAGATGGATCATCTCCGGAGCGTGTCCAGCACGAGGCGAAGCGTCGCGGCATTCGCGCCGTTGCCGATTCGGAGCCGCTCGCCGCTGACCAGTATCAATTCGAGTTCGGAAGCTCCCGCGGCGATCTCCTCGTTGCGTTCGAGCAAGGCGAATCGCACCGGCGGAGTTTCCTGCAGCCGCTTCCGCCATCGATAGAAGGAATTCGGTTTGATGCCGCGCTCGCGGCAGAACGCGTGTACTCTTTGCCCGCTGGCTTGCTGTTCGGCTATAAGCCGGCTCCAATCTTTCCTGGTTTCCCGCACACTTCAATGTTGTGCATCCTCCGACACGATTGAACAAGAGCGGTTCACGAGACGCTTACCGATATCTTCACCGTGGGCGCCGGATATCTCGATATTGCCGCTGCTCTGAGCAATAACGATCTTGCCATTGGAAGCGCGCTTTCGCCGACGGCGATTTATGACCCGATGACGGGCCAGGCCACCGTTCACAACACGAACACATCCGGTACAACGACGGTCTGGGGCTCGACCGCAGTCTGGGGCGCTACGACCGTCTGGGGCTCGTCAGTGTGGGTGGCCGGATCCACAACCGTATGGGGGAGCACAACAGTCTGGGGAAGTACCACGGTCTGGGGGAGTACCACGGTCTGGGGAAGTACAGCGCTGTTTGGGTCTTCAGCGACCGATGGCTCGGAGAGCATCAATGTGGCGATCCACGGAGAAGATTGAGCGCGCGCGAAAGAGCGCCGAAATTGAAGAACCGACTTTGCAGTAGTGCAGCGTGACGCCCTTAATTTAGTGAAGTATTCGGTATTCGCCTGCATACTCGCATACCGTTTTGGGCACGCGATCACGAAAGTTTTGCCTGCCGACATACACAGACCTGGCTTTCCAGGCCCATCGATGGCTCGCGGCAATCTGCTCGAGGATCTCCGAAAAACGGGATTTGGCCTGGGCGACGTTGTAGGAGTCCATGGATTCCATGGATTCCATGATGACCATCCGAGTTGGTCACGTCAAGAGCCAAAGAACGATAAGGCCTATCCGGCTTTCGTGATAGACTCGCTTGCCCGCCAAACCCGCCTGGTTGAGCCGAATCACCGACCTCGCCGCCATCAACCTCCGGCGCTGCGGCCCCCTCGTGGCGCTGCCATTTTGGCCTCTTCGTCCGGCGCCACCGACAATCTTATGCACGCTTAGCCTTGGCGTGCAGGGCGCAGTCGCCTCAAGGTCATTTCGGTACGTTTCCCCCGGGAAGCTAAACGGCCGAGTGGGATCATCCTCCGCCACTCTGACTCACATTGGCGAGTTCCCGGTAGCGATACACGACTTGGCCGGAGAGCCCGGCGAGATCGGCTTGTGTCAGATAACGAACCGGAGCGGACGCGCTCAGACGCTGGATTACCATGTGCCAAACCGGATATCATCGCGACCTCGGTCGGTCGTGCGGATCTGTTAATGACGACTCCAAGCCCCTTGACAATCAGGAACGGCCGGTTGCAGTAGCGAGCGTTATGGTGATCATGATACGGAATCGGGCGAAACATGTCTGATGTCCCGGAGCCGGAAAAGATTACCTGGCACGGGTACAACAGTCCGCCAGCAAG
>JAFARV010000398.1 GCA_019245255.1 Acidobacteriaceae bacterium
GTTCCTTGTCATTGCGCCTGGATTCGTGGCGGGTTTGGCGCCGTGGTGGATCTCGCGTTGGCAGCTTAAGCCCGCTTTTTTCGGGTTACTGTCTGTTCGCATTGCTGGGGGCGTGCTCTTCGCCTTGGGCGCCATTGCTCTCCTTGATTCGTTTGCGCGCTTCGCAGTGCAGGGCATGGGCACACCGGCGCCAATCCTTCCAACGCGCCGTTTGGTTGTCACCGGTTTCTACCGCTATGTTCGAAATCCGATGTACGTGTCGGTCGTGAGCACAATCCTCGGCCAAGCGCTCATTTTTGGCGATGTAGCGCTTCTTGAATATGGCGGAATTGTGTGGCTGCTCTTTCATTTATTCGTGCTGATCTATGAAGAACCCACGCTAAAGGCGAGCTTCAGCGCCGATTACACTGTCTACTGCAATGAAGTTCCGAGATGGATTCCCAGACTTACAGCATGGGACAAGCCAAAATGTTGCTAAGCCCTACCACCCGTTCCCAGATAATTACGAGAGAAACGATTCAGACGGCCCAGTTACAGCTTCCATGCGCCAATTAATGCATGCCTCCGGTCCAATTCTCGTGGTCGACAATCGAGCTTTGGTGTTTTTGGAGTAAACTTCGTTGGTGTGGAAGTAGATTATAGCTGACTGGCCAAGATGCTCCTGCTAGGACTCGCTGGCCTTGCCGCCGGCATCTCGCCAGCTTGGGGGCAAACGAGTTCCAACTCCGCTGGTTCTGATGCAATCATCCATTCCGTGAGTCAAGAAGTCGTGCTTGACGCAATTATTCGCGACAAGCATGGGAGCTTAGTGCGAAATTTGAAGCCGGACGAAGTTCAGATATTTGAAGGTGGCAAGCTCCAGCCGCTGAAGTCCTTCCGGCTTATAGACGGGCGCAAGGAACTTCCAAAAGATGCAAACCAAGTGCCGGAAGAAGAGGTTCAAAATAGGGCCAGGCCGGCGGACACAGATTCTCATTGGCGTCGGTTGCCCGAAATCAATGTTGTATCCCTGGTTTTCGGGCCCATAGCAGTTGTAAACCGGCACTATGCTCGTCAGGCCGCATTGGATTTTGTCGATTCAGAGCTTTTGCCGAATACCTACATTGCCGTTTATAGTCTCGGTCATCGGCTGAACGCCCTCCAGGCCTACAGCAATGACAAGAAACAACTGATCCAATCGATCGATTACGCTTCCAGAAGTCTGTACGCCGAATATCCGGAGCGAAGCCAGTTGCTATGGAACCAAATCGGTGGAACGATTATGGGACTCGGTGAAGACAAAGAATTGTCGACAGGAGACGCTTCGATTCAATTGAAAGTGACCCTTACCACCGAATACCAGTTGATTCTAAAGAACCGCCTTTCGGATGCGTACGGCGCGGGAATGGATCAAATCGAAGCTTTGAAGAGCTTAATCCTGAGTCAGGCGAAGCTGCCAGGACGGAAGGTCGTAATCATGTTTTCAGACGGCCTTCAAATACCGATCGACCGCCGGGAAATGATCGAGCAACTCCTAAGCGACGCAAACCGGGCGAACGTGACTTTCTACACCGTGGATGTAGGCGGTCTGGAATCAGCAAGTCCTATCAATGCTGCACAACAGGAACTCAACAGAGTGGCGGCGTCAAGTGCTATGCAGGCCCAGGTCGGACACGGACTCTCGGGCGATGCTTTGCTTCTCGCAGCGCAAGAGATGGACGACATACAGCTCATGTCAGTTTCCGATCAGAAGCAGGCAATGCGAGAACTGGCGGAGAGAACAGGAGGGTTTGCCATCGGGGATACGAACGATGTGCGAAAACCCATGCGGCGGATCATGGAGGATGTTTCGACGCACTACGAACTTACATATAGCCCGTCTGGTATGGTCTACGACGGCCGATTTCGAAACATTGAACTTAAGATCAGCAGGTCTGGACTTAGGGTTCAGACCCGACGCGGCTACTACGCCGTGCCGACGATAAACGGCGAGTCGCTGCAGCCCTTCGAAGTAAAGGCGCTGGACACTCTTCGCATTCGCCCACTGCCGCGCGATTTTAACTACGGCGCGGAGGTGCTCCAGTTTCGACCAAGTGCCGCTTCTGTCCAATGCGAGATGGCATTTGATGTCCCGTTGGCGAGTCTCACGATCATGAAGGACAGCACTCAGCGGAAACTGAGAATCCATGCTTCGCTATTGGCAATTATCCGTGATGAACAAGGGGTGGTAGTCGAAAAAATGAGCAGGGATTTTAATCGGCAGTTCGCTGCAGAACAGGAAAGCTCGTTAAGAGAGGGTCATATTACCGTAACGGAACCCGTTGTGCTCAAAGCCGGCAGATACACTCTTGAAACGATAGTTCTGGACCAAGCGCGTGACCGCGCGGCGGCCAGACGATCTGCATTCTACATTGAGTGCAGTCCTCGGCTGGGGCTAAGTACCCTAACGCCGGTGCGCCGAATCGACGCGCTCAATAGTGAAGAGCCTGATCCTCTCAATCCCCTCGACAGCAATTCCGGGAGGATCAGACCAGCACTATTGGATAATGTACAGCCGAATGAGCCGATCGATTTTTTCTTAGTTATTTATCGTAACAAGCTAGAACCGGAGCGGCCAAAGCTCGATTTGGAGTTCTTTTCAGACGGCAAGCTGGTTGGGCACATAGAACCGGAAGTTACTGCGGCTGATAGCTCAGGCGCAATTCCTGTGCTTACTAATGTTCGCTTGCCCCGCGGCCAATACGAAATACGGGCGACTGCCCGGCAAAACGAGTCCGTTACAAGAAGCCGGATTTTGATCGTGAACTAGAGATCGAGAGGCTCCGCTGGGTCAAAAAAAGCGCTGGCGGACCGGTGTGAAGGCCTCCATCGCTATCGCGCCCAGCGGAGGATGAAAGGCGCCCCGCAAGCACTCCGTTATGCGTTTGCACTTTTCCACATCAAAGCACCAGAAGCCGAAATTCCACAAATACTGCAGCTCCAGCAGATAATTACAAGAGAAACCAGTTATGACATCACAGATAAGTGCCGCAGGCACGTTCACATTGACCGGTACCACCATCACGCTCAATCGCATGGGATACGGAGCCATGCAGTTAGCCGGCCCACACGTTTGGGGCCCGCCAAAGAACATCGACGAAGCGATAGCGGTCTTGCGAGAAGCGGTCGAGGCAGGCGTAAATCACATCGATACAAGCGATTTTTACGGTCCGCACATAACGAATCGAATCATCAAACAGGCGCTGCATCCATACCCGGAAGGTCTTGTGATCGTGACCAAAATAGGCGCGCGCCGCGGTGAAGACAAGTCCTGGATTCCGGCTCTTTCCCGTCAGGAGATCATCAGTGGAGTTCATGACAACCTCAGGAATTTGGGCGTCGAAACACTCGATGTGGTTAACCTCCGCGTCGGCGGACTGGCAACTCCGATCGAGGGCTCCATTTCACAGCCGCTGTCCGTTTTGGCCGAATTAAAGACGCAGGGGCTAATACGCCATCTCGGTCTCAGCAATGTTACCGCCACCCAACTGGCTGAGGCTCAGAAGATCACTGAGATCGTGTGCGTGCAGAATTTCTATAACATCGCGAACCGGGCTGATGATGGATTCATCGATCAGCTCGGAGCGCAAGGCATCGCCTATGTGCCATTCTTTCCGCTAGGCGGATTCACTCCCTTGCAATCGTCAACTCTGAACGAAGCGGCCGCTGAGTTGCAGGTGACGCCCATGCAGCTCGCGCTGGCATGGCTGTTGCAGCGGGCAGCAAACATCTTGCTGATTCCGGGCACGTCTTCACTCGGCCATCTGCGCGAAAATCTGCAGGCCGCGGCACTGCGCTTACCTCCACAAATCATAAACGTCCTTGAAAGCATCGGCCCGGCTACAAGGCCCGTCTAGCAGATTGCTGTTCCGCCGCTAGCTATTCGCTTCGCAGCGCGGTCATGGGGTCCACGCGCAACGCTCGCCGCGCGGGTAACATCATCGCAACCGCAGTGGCCGCAATCATTACGATCAGGACGGCGCCGAATGTTAGTGGATCGGTTGCTTTGATGCCGTAAAGCAGGCTACTCAAATAGCGGGTCAGGGCGAGGGATGCGCCGAAGCCGATCAATAGTCCTGCCAACGCCGGCGCCCCACCTACCCGCACAATCAAGCCTGCGATGTCGCGGCGTTGCGCGCCAAGAGCAATTCGCACGCCGATCTCAGACGTACGCACTGCAACGAACTGAGCCAGAATTCCGTACAATCCCACGGCCGCAAGCGTTACAGCGACGCACGAAAAGGCCGCTAGAACGATGCCACGGAAGCGCGGGTATTTTAGATATGGCGCCAGACGTTCTTGCATAGATTGAACATCGCCAAGTGCGGCTTGACTGTCCACCGACGCCACAGCGTGCTCCATTAGATGGCCGATGCCAGACTGCCCACTCGCGCTTCGGACCGCAACCGCAAAGTAATCGGGTGGATGCTGAGTGAGTGGCCGATAGATGGCCGGCTGCGTGACCCATTTCATCTCCTGGTAAACAGTCGGCCGCTTTTCATCCCCTACGACACCTTCAATCGTTAGCCACTCGCGCTCATCGCCGATGCGAATCTTTTGGCCGATTGGGTTTCGTTTGGGAAAGTATTCATGCGCGAATGCTTCATTGGCCACTGCGACACGATCGGAGTGGGGCTGATCCCGCCGGTCGATAACACGCCCACGACGAATTGGTATCTCAAACAATCGAAAATACCCCGGGCTCACCGCTGCGTCACCCACGTCGTGAAGCTTCACGGTGTCCGGTACCGGCTTACCTTCCACCTCGACCGTACTCAGTCCCAGGCCATAGGGCGGCAGTGTGGACGCGATGGCGGCGTTCGTGATACCCGGAAGGCTGCTGAGCTTCTGCTCCAGGTTGTTATAGAATTCAATCCTTCGAGCGGTCTTTGACTCGTATTGATGCGGGAGGGAACCGGTCGCGGCGAAAACATGCTCACGCGCGAAGCCGAGCGAGGCCGATTCAAAGCTCACAACACTTCGCATCAGCAAGACTGCGCCGGCAAGCAGGATTACGGATAGCGCCACCTCCGAGCCCACCAGCACTCGCGAGAGTCGCTGGCGCGCTGGAGTTATGTTCGCTCCGTTCACACGTAATCCGGAAAATACATCTCCGCGTGAAATTACCCAAGCAGGGGTTATGGCGAAAATCAACGCGGTAAGAATGGAAACGGCTGCTGCAAACACCAGTGCGGGAAGATCGATTGAAATAGCGGACCCGGCAGGCAGTTCCACCGGTTGAACGTGAACGAAATAGCGCGTCACTGCGAACGCGACTAGCAGGCCCAGCGCGCCACCGGTGAGTGAAAGGATACCGGCCTCGACGAGCAGTTGACGAACCAGCCGCCGCCCTCCGGATCCGAGCGCAACTCGGATTGCGAACTCGCGCCCGCGCGCAAATGCTCGTCCAAGCAACAGATTCGCGATGTTCAGACACGCAATTAGCAACACCAGCATTGCGGAAGCGAACACCACCACGAGTGTTGTCCGCAGATTTCGACCGGCAAGCCAGGTGAATTGTTCCTGAAGCCCGGAGACTAACGGCGTAAACTCTCGCTCGCCATCGGTGTCGTGTGCATGAAGCGCCTTATGCAGCGCCGTGAGTTCGGCCCGTGCTTGTGCGATTCCGATCCCGCGCTTAAGCCTCGCAATCATAAACACACCGAAATAACTCCGCAGACGGGGGTCGTTGGGCAGTATCAGCGTCCAGATTTGCGTTTCGGGCGGATAGACGGCGAATGCGGCGGGCATGACTCCGGCAACTGTGCAGGATCGGTCATCGAGCGATAGTGATTGACCGACGATTTTCGGATCCGAGCCGATAGGACCGCGCCAGAATTTATTGCTCAGCACCACCGCGCAGCCGCTCCGAAGGTCGTTGTCCGTGAACGTGCGTCCCAGTTCAGGGGGCACTCCGAGGACCTTGAAGAACCCGGCGGTGACGGGAATGGTCAGGTAGGCCTTTGTTGCCCCGCGGCCCGTGAGTACGGCGCCCGGGCGCCCCGCCCAAGTCTCGGCCGCAATCGATTCCAGCGTGCGGGCGTGCCGCGAAAACTCCTCGAAATCTGAGTAGCTGGCAAAAATCTTGGCCAGTTCGCTTTCCCGAACGCTCGTATCCAAGATGTTAACCAGCCGATCGGGGCTTCTATAAGGCAGCGGTCGCAGTAGCGTTCCATAAATGGTGCTGAAGACCGCCGTGTTCGCACCAACGCCGAGCGCCAAGATAAGAACCACGATGGCGGCGAATCCTGGAGTTTTTGCAATGAGCCGTAAGGCGTATCTCAGGTCCTGCATGTTTGTGTTTGACGAATCAGCGGCAAATCCGTTGTGCGTGAACGTTCGAGAAGGGTTGACGCTGTTGCGCGATACCTGCTCGGCCTCTCATCGCTCGCGCACAATAGTCTCAGAGACACCGTTCCACCGGAAAACTGGAGCCTGTCCTCCAGGCTGCGACGTCTCGGATATAGTCAGTCGTCTACCCGAATTGATCAGCACGCAATCGGCGAATCCGTTCTTTAGAAAATACACCCCATTCCACGTGCTTGGAAGGTCCAGCACGGTTAGCGTCTCCATCTGAGGAGCATCGCGGCCAAACTCGCTACACGTGCCGGCAGCCAATAAGGCAGTCTCGCGCCATATCAATAGATTGTGCAGCAACGCGCATGCCTGGAAAAAACAGATCCCGCACACTGCCAAAGCCGCGAGTTTCCTGTTCCGAAACCCATCGTAGAGAGCGCCGACAAACAGCGAGAATCCGATCAACGCCAGATGGAAAACGCGGGC
>JAFARV010000527.1 GCA_019245255.1 Acidobacteriaceae bacterium
TGGTTGTTCATTATTGAATCGCTGCCGTCGCTGATTGCGGGATTTGCAACGATGATGTTTCTTCAGGACAGTCCGAGGAAGGCGAAATGGTTGGATGAGCAGGAGAAGGCATTATTGCTGGCACGATTGGACAGCGACGATCCGCACAAACGCAAGCATCACTCGATTGCGGGCGCATTCCGCAGTGCAAAGACCTGGCTGCTGTGCGCGGTTTATTTCGGCTTTGTGATGGGCAACTATGGTATCTATTTCTGGCTTCCGCAGATTGTGAAAGACACGATCACGAAGGACTCGCTTGCAATCGGCATTCTGACGGCAATTCCATATGCGGCGGCCGCAATCGCGATGGTGATCATCGGACATCATTCGGACGTAACCGGTGAGCGGCGCTGGCATATTGGCCTTGCCGGGATTCTTAGCGCCGCCGCCTTCGTGATGTCAGCATGGCCGGGCATCTCGGGGATCGGATGTCTCGCGGCATTGACGGTTGCGACCGCGGCGAACGCCTGCGCGTATTCGACTTTCTGGGCGTTGCCTACGTCGATTCTGGGTGGTGCGGCAGCGTCGGCGGGAATTGCATGGATTAATTCGGTCGGCAACCTGGCCGGTTACGTCAGTCCGTTTCTGGTCGGCAAGATCCGTGACACCGTACACAGCACGACACCCGCTCTGCTGGCGATCGCGGCGTCTGTTCTCGTTTCGGCTCTGATTACGGTGATCTTCTTCCGGACAGTAAAAAGTGAACAGACGAGCGTTTCTTCGTAGCGCGGCGCAAGCAGCCGCGACGGTTCCTCTCATGCGAGCAGCTTCAACTTCCGTCCGTAGCCAGGTTGGGATCGCGACGACGTCGTACATGATGGCGTGGAAGCCGAAGGACACGCTGGAGTTTCTCGAGCACTGCCATCAACTGGGCGCGGCGGGCATACAGTCGGCCATTCATGGTGACCTACGGGCGTTGCGGGAGCGTGCAGAGGGCCATGAGATGTACATCGAAGCCATGGTGCCAATGCCGCACGGCCGCGACACCAGCGCGCTCGAAACCGCACTTCAGGACGCGAAGGAGGTGGGTGCTGTGGCGCTGCGTTCGGCCTGCCTCGGCACGCGGCGATACGAGACTTTCAAAAGCTTCGAAGATTGGCAGCAGCACGTGGCCGATTGTCACACGTCCATTGAAGCGGCGTTACCGGTGCTCGAACGGTACAAGATTCCGCTTGGCCTTGAGAACCACAAAGATTGGACGACCGAGGAACTGGCCGCGGTGATGCGGAAGTACGGGAGCGAGTACTTCGGGGTGTGCCTGGATTTCGGCAATAACATTTCGCTGCTCGATGAGCCGATGCGAGTGATCGAGGAACTTGCTCCGTACACGATCTGCACGCACGTGAAGGACATGGGGGTAGCGCCGGGTCAGGATGGTTTCCTGCTTTCAGAGGTGCTGCTTGGGCGCGGGTATATCGATCTCTCGCGCGCGATCTCACTGGTGAGACAGCATCGTCCGAAAGCGAAACTTTCGCTCGAGATGATCAGCCGAGATCCGTTGCGAGTACCATGCCTCACGGACCAGTATTGGGTTACCTTTCCGGATCGGAACGGGCTGTACCTGGCGCGCACGCTGCGGTATGTGAACGAGCATCCAAGCCGTGAGCCGCTGGAGCAATTTTCGCAGCTCTCACACGAACGATGGTTGCAAGCCGAAGATGCAGATGTGGTCGAGTGTCTGCGGTACGCGAACGAAAGCCTGGGTTTGGCGCGAACGTGACGGCAATACTTGTCAACACGTTCTTTGAGGATGGTTTGCAGAACCTATTCGATCTCGCAGAACGTATTGAGCGGGCGTTCGCGGCGGCGGGGCTGGACTACCGTATCGTGGGCGGTCTCGCAGCATATCTCTATATAGAGCAGGCGATCCCGGATGCGGGTCGGCTAACGCGAGACATCGATGTGGTGGTGCGCAGGGAAGATATCCAGAAGATCGCAGACGTAGTGGAACAGTTCGGCCTCGAGTACAGGCGGGCTGCCGGTATCGACATGCTCGTGCAAAAGGATCAGCCTTCCGCGCGCAGGGCGATTCATCTCCTGTTTGCAGGTGAGAAAGTGCGCCCTGACTACCCCGAAGCCGCACCCAATTTAGGAAAACCGCATAACGTGCGGGGGCTGCGATTGGTTGCGCTTTCCGATCTGGTACGAATGAAGCTGACGAGCTTTCGGCTGAAGGATCAAACCCATCTGAAGGACCTTGACGAGGCGGGGTTGATCACGCCGGAGATTGAAGAGCACCTGTCCGAGTTGCTGCTACAGCGACTTCAGCACGTCCGGGATCAAGAGTAACTTGTGGATGGTGAGCAACCGCGACACCATTGCTGCACACGAATTCATTCAAGATCTGGCAGGTCGTCTCGCCAGCCGAATTCACTAACGATTGATGGGCATAAACCATATCTGGAGGCCGTAGATGAGGCGTTCGGCTCGGATATTGATTACGCGATGCTGGTGGAGCTGTACGGGAACGATCCGCGCCCGGAAGAGTCGCGCTACAGCCCTGCTACCTGCTACTTGCATCGGAACGAAAACGGAAATCGTCTCCGGTAGTCCCAATCGTAAGCACATCAGCACGAGCTATGTCGAGCGGCAAAAGCTCACGATGCGTATGCACATGCGCCGCTTCGCGCGCCTGACAAACGGATTCTCAAGAA
>JAFARV010000731.1 GCA_019245255.1 Acidobacteriaceae bacterium
TGACTGAGGACACCGTCGAGAACGTTGCGCGCGCTAAGTGGAAACCCTCCATACACTAAGATCGAGCGTAAGCGGTTCTTGGGAACGCATGTTTCGAGCGTAAGCAGCGCACGTAATTGCGCGTCGCGATTTTGCTCCACGACAAACGTTGTCTCGTGATCGTAAAGGAACTCCTCGACGCTGCGGTGGAACGGAAAACCGCAGACTCTCAGGTAGTCAACTTTGACGCCACTGACAGCAAGCAAATCGACGGCCTCGCGCACGGCGGGATCGCAGCCGCCCAGCGAGATGATGCCGATTTGCGATCCACGGCCAGAGATTTTGGGCAATGGAATCAGCTCGGCCGCGGCCTTCTGTTTTCGCACTAACCGATCGACCACTTCCTGGTATTCCGAAGGCGTCTCCGTGTAGCCGCCGAACTTATTGTGTCCTGAGCCCCGCGTCACATATGCACCCTTGGGATCCACGCCCGGCAGCGTTCTGGGAGGGACATAGTGCTGGTCCTCATCCGAGTAGCGGTGGAACTTCGGAACGTTTTTGAGGTCTTCTTCGGTAAGGATACGGCCGCGGTCAGGCCGGTACAAGTCATCCCACTTCAACGCAGGGACGACCCAATCGTTCATGCCGATGTCGAGATCGGAGAGCATCATTACCGGAGTCTGGAAATACTCGGCGACATCAAAAGCTTTCACCGCGAACTCGAAGCACTCGGCTGGATTGGCGGGAAACAGCAGAATGTGTTTGGTGTCCCCATGAGAGGCGAATGCACACTCCATCAGGTCGCCCTGCTGGGTGCGTGTGGGCATGCCCGTCGATGGTCCGACGCGCTGGACGTCGATGACGACGGCCGGGATCTCTGAATAGTAGGCGAGCCCGAGCAATTCATTCATTAGGGAGATGCCGGGTCCGGATGTTGCCGTAAACGCGCGCGCACCGTTCCAGCAGGCGCCGATCACCATGCCAATGGCAGCCAGTTCGTCTTCGGCCTGAATGATCAGGTAGTTGTTGCGGCCGGTTTCGGGATCCTTTCGGTACTTGGCACAGAAATCTCGAAAGGCGTCCATCACCGAGGTGGACGGCGTGATGGGGTACCATGCCGCAACGGTCGCTCCGGCATAAACGCAACCGAGAGCCGTCGCCGTGTTCCCATCGATCAGGATCTTGTCCTCGTTGGCATTCATTTTTTCGAGATGAAACGGCAGAGGACAATCGAAATGCAGTTTCGCGTAATCGTAGCCAATGTGGAGTGCCTGGCGGTTTGATTCGTGCAGAGCGGCTTTGCCCGCGAACGTCTCAGACAACAGACTTTCCACGATCGGAACATCGATATCCAGAAGCGCGACGAGCGCGCCTGCGTACGCGATATTCTTCAGCAGAATGCGTTGGCGGGGTTCCTGAAATCGCTCATTAATCATCCGCGCCAGGGGAATGGGAAGAAAATGAACGTCCTCGCGGTGAAGACTCGGTTCGAGCGGCCAGCTGGAATCGTAGAGAACATGTCCGCCCTTGCGCACTTCCCGTATGTCCTGGCGATACGTCTGCGCATTCATGGCGACCATCAGATCGTAATCGAGTGAACGCGCAGTGTACCCGTTCTTGTTTACGCGAATCTCGTACCAGGTCGGCAAGCCCTGGATGTTCGACGGGAACAGGTTCTTGCCGGATACCGGGATGCCCATGCGGAAAATGGCTTGCATCAGCAAACCGTTCGCACTGGCCGACCCCGTTCCGTTAACGTTCGCGAGCTTCAGGGCGAAATCATTTATGCGGGAACACAACTGTGGCTGCATGCCTCTGTGCCTGCGTACGGGATCGCGAGCTCAAACTTCTGCATGTCCCAAGCTGCTGTGGGGCACCGCTCGGCGCAAAGTCCGCAATGTACGCACACATCCTCGTCTTTCACCATGATGCGCTGCGTATGGGGCAGCGCAGTGGAAACAAATATGGATTGATCCAGATTCAGTGCGGGCGCCGAGAGACGCTCGCGCAATTCAATTTCTTCTCCGTTTCGAGTGATGGTAAGACATCGCACCGGGCAGACGTCGACGCAGGCATCGCATTCGATGCAACGTGGCGCGCTGAAGCCGGTTTCAATGTCGCAATTAAGACAGCGTTCCACCTCACGCGCGGTTTGCTCCGCATCGAAGCCGAGTTCGACCTCGACGTTCAATTTGCGAAAGCGCTCGACCAGGTTGACGTGCTTCATCTTCTGGCGGGGCGCAGGATTGTAGTCGTTGTGATAGCTCCATTCGCTGAGCCCCATCTTCTGGCTAACGAGGTTCATGCCGTAGGACGGACGCTCGCTCACCGGAAGGTGTTGGCAATGATTGTGAATAGAGATGGCGGCCTGATGCCCGTGCTCGACTGCCCAGATGATGTTCTTGGGTCCGAATGCGGAATCGCCGCCGAAGAAGACGCCCGGGCGAGTGGACTCGAAGGTGGTGTCATTAACGACCGGCATGCTCCATTTGTCGAATTCGATACCGAGGTCACGTTCAATCCAGGGAAAGGCGTTCTCTTGGCCGATGGCAAGGATGACGTCGTCGGCCGGCAGGAATACCTCGTCGAGCGTGCGCGATTTCTTCGCATCGGCATCCCACTCGAGACGTTCGAAGACCATTCCGGTCAGCTTGCCATCCTCGATGACGAAGCGCTTCGGCGCGTGATTAATCACGATTTCGATGCCTTCCTCTTCGGCATCGTCAAGCTCCCAGGGCGAAGCCTTGAAGAATTGCCGAGGACGCCGGGCCATCACCTTGATATCGTTACCGCCGAGGCGCCGGGAGGAGCGGCAGCAATCCATTGCGGTGTTGCCCACGCCGATGATGAGAACGCGCTTGCCGATCGAATCGATGTGCCCGAAGGCGACTGACTCGAGCCAGTCGATACCGATGTGGATGCGGTCGGTTTCGTGCCGGCCGGGGATCTCGAGATCCTTTCCGCGCGGAGCACCGCTGCCGACGAAGACAGCGTCATAGCCAGCGCTGAGCAGCGCTCGCATGCTTTCGACGGGCGAGTTGTAACGGATCTCGACGCCCATATCGAGAATGAGGTTTACCTCTTCGGTGAGGACCTGTTCAGGCAAGCGGAACGCGGGAATATTCGACCGCATCAATCCACCCGGCTTATCGAGTTTCTCGAGGATGGTTACCTCATACCCGAGCGGCATGAGATCGTTCGCAACCGTGAGCGATGCCGGACCAGCGCCGATGCAGACCACTCGTTTGCCGTTTTTGCTCTCGGGGATGCGCGGCAGAAGGTGCTTGATTTCCCCTTTGAGGTCGGCGGCCACGCGCTTCAAGCGGCAGATGGCGACGGGACTTCCATCAAGGCGGCCTCTGCGGCAAGCGGGCTCGCATGGACGATCACACGTGCGCCCGAGTATGGCAGGGAACACGTTCGATTCCCGGTTCACCATATAAGCGTCGGTGTATCTTCCTTGCGCAATCAGCCGAATGTATTCGGGGACGTTGGTGTGGGCCGGGCATGCCCACTGGCAATCCACAACTTTGTGGAAATACTGCGGGTTCTGGGTGTCAGTTACGTTCAAAGCTCGCCTTCAGTCTGGGACCTGGACCGAATGTTTCCGTTGGCAAGTTATTATATCTATTCGGTTTTGAGACAGCGCTGGCGAAGTGCCTGCGCGAGAGGTTGTTATGCGGCTGCGGGCTTCCGGGCAAGTAAGGGATTTCACACCCGGAAAATTTCGACAGGTTGCGTTTACAAGTTGATTGTATTGAGCGATATCGGTTGCGGCATGGCTCACTTCGATATGCTGACTGCATGCCGGATTCAGAAGTGGAGCTTGCCGATCCCGCTCCTGCTCCGGATTACAGCGAAGACGGCGTTGACCTGACAGTCATCCGCTGGATGCTCTCGCTGACCCCGGCGGAACGTCTGAATTTTCTCGAAGAACGCACTTCAGATATTCTGGCCCTTCGCGCTTTGAATGCAGGAACGCAAAATTTCGATGTCACACGCGCGGCCTCAAGCTCTCAGCAGTCTTTGGACGTAATCGGGCTTCAGAGGAAGTTGGCGCGCCGGTTTGCCGGTAGCATCTAAGAATGCACCGGCGATTGCGGAAGCAGCAAGAGCATTCGCCGCCTCAGATCCCTGGCCGTACTTTGCAATCTCGGGCCGGTTGATGAGAATGACGTTAATCTCCGGAACATCGGCCATGGTCGCAATCGGGTAAGTTCGCCAGTCGCCAGAGACGACTCCGCTCTCGTCGAAGCGAAGCTCTTCGAACAACGTCATGCTGATACCCATAACCGTGCCGCCTTCCACCTGGCGCTTCAACTGCAACGGATTGACGACGACACCGGGGTCCACCGCGACGGTTATCTTTTCGACCTTCACGGCGCCACTCGTCATGTTGACGGCGATGTTCGCCACGCAAGCCCAGTACGTTCCGCCTCGGTAGAGCGCAGAGACGCCCTGACCCCGCCTCAGAGGATTTTCAGTTTTCGGGGATTCCGAATGGAGTTTCCACCGGGATGCGTCCCGGACAGCTTCGAGGACAGCGACGGCACGTTTCTCGCGGG
>JAFARV010000609.1 GCA_019245255.1 Acidobacteriaceae bacterium
TCTGCTCGATCACCACGTTTTCCCGAACGATGAGCCGCCCGGGTGCCATTTCGCATATTTTCGGGAGCACGCGAGCGACATGTTCATCGAGGTCGACAAAGAGTAAAACGACAGGCAGATGCCCGCCGGCTTCGACCAGACCTGTGGTGTGGACAGCGTCCCGGCCGTTGAAACCGGCAACAGCATGGAACACGCTCGCCCCCGCAACTCCTTCTCGCCTCAAGTAGCGAAGGATTTCCAGGTGCAGCGGTTTGTGATGCCACTGATCCGACTCGTTCAGATACATTGTGACCTGGACCGCGGTGCTCATGCCAAGCACTTTACAGCAAACGCGCGAGCGCTGCTCCTGCGGCTGTACCCACGAGGCAAAGCACGTTTGTCAGGATCATGTTGCCTGCACATGCAAGCCACTGTCCTTGTTCAAACAGCGCGAATGTTTCGTAAGCGTAGCTAGAGAATGTGGTGTAGCCGCCGCAAAACCCGATCGCGATCAGCAAGCGCCAGCGTGGATCAGCGAGCACCCGTTCCGTGGTCCACACCAGAAAAAGTCCCAGCAGAAAACTTCCAGAGACATTGATGACCAGCGTTCCGATCGGCAAGGACGTCGAAACCCAACGCGACGAAAGCTGGCCTACAAAGTAACGGAGATTGGCACCCGCGACAGCGCCCAGAGATATCAAAAGAAACGTTTGCACTATGACTCTGTGAGGTAGGAGTCATCAGCCCAAACGGGCGGTTATGGCGAACTCCATCGCCTTATGTGAATTGTAAAACCATCTGAAAAGATGGCAGACACGAAGTTTCTATCGCGATTGAAGAATGAATTGATGAGCAACCATTCTGCGGCATGGCAATCTGACTTTTGATGCAAGACAGCGGTGTTTCGGAGACCCGGTATGGACGTTGCCCCCGATGCAAGTCCAACGAATTACATGTTTCGCGTTATCGCAACGTACTTGAGCGCGCTTGCGGTCCAGTGATCTCGCCCTGGCGATGCAACATCTGCTTCGCGCGGTTCTTTCGGCCCTTCTGGTTCAAGGCGCAGCCACGAAAGGTTGATCTGCGGAAGCATTTCGAAAAGCCCCCTGCTGAGCCCCCGCCGAAATCGAAATCTGCCTCACTTCGTACCCGCGAAGAGCTCCTTCCAGGATTCATCAAGCGCAATCCAGCGCTGGCTTTCCTCATCCCAACTCGCGGCCATGTGCGGGACGTGAAGCACACCATGCCCTTCGGTACAAAGTAGCTCGATTCCTGACCAATCGAGCAGCAGGCAACCCGGGCAGCCGATTCTAACGGGGAAACACAGCAGGCGTAAACAGACGCGGCAGCGCGCTCGCTGGTCCGCAACCGCCCAGAAAAACACGCCCATGGCCAGCAGGATGTAAAGCCAAAGCAGGAATGGCCCGCTTCCTGGGTCTCGTGAGGAGAACAGGATGGCGGATTGCGAACGGGACCACTCCAGTCCGGCAACGAAGACCAGAGTTAGACCCAGCGCAACTTTGCAGACGAAGAACAGCGCGCGATGTGCCGCCGGTTTACGATGGCCGCGCAGGAACGCGGACCGAATATGCGCAATACGAAGTTTCGCGACCCACAAACAGACCAATGCGCTGGCGAGAACCGCAACGCCGAAGAGCCGCACAGGCGTCCAGAGGCTATTTCGCACATTGGACATCCGCAATTGGGAGTGGAAAAAGTAGTAAGTGTCGTCTTCCGAAATTCTGACTAATTCGCGATCCAGTCGTTCCATGCTTACGCCCGGCTTCACGCGTGCGATTACGTCAACGCGGTCTGACAGCCAGCGATTGACGACGAAGATCTTCGGTTGGCGGGTCACGAAATCGAAACTGGCGGGCAGAACGCCCGTTACCGTGTATGTCTCGGTCCCGATTCTGATCTTCGAACCTAGCGCGTGAGGGTTGGAACGAAACAAAGACTTCCATGCGAGCTGATCAAGAACCACGCCGGAATTCGAAGGAACAGAACCGATGACGGGAATTGTGCGGAGCACGCTGAACAACGCCGGTTCGGTGTTGATCACAGCAGGGCTGTGCGCGACGGAAGGAGACGTGACGTGCGTTTTCGAAATGTGAAATCCAGCTACGCCTTCCAGCAGCTTGCTGTGTCTGGCCCATGCCGGCGATACATCCGGCGGGAGTTCCTTGTCCGGGCCGCCGACGGTCGGATGCAGCCAGATAAACAGCAGGCGATCATTCACATGATCGGATGCCGAGATCAGCACCTGCCGCGTAGCCCCAAACCCGCTGCTCAATAGAGCCAGAATCGCGACGACGGCCGCTAAACTGCCCAGGCATGTCCACGGAGAGCGCGCCCAGTTTCGGATTTTTTCCTGAACGGGATCCTGGAGAGCAAAATGCCAAATCGCGTCGGGGAACATGCCGAGG
>JAFARV010000620.1 GCA_019245255.1 Acidobacteriaceae bacterium
AACAACGATGTTGTTGTCGTCCTCAAAAACAGTTTGCAGCTCAGCGACCTAACGCCGGCGTGGTTTGTTGATCTCTGGGATCCGGCTGCCGGGTCTAACGGATGGACTCAGGAGCTCGAGGTCAAATCGGCACTGGAGCCGAACGGCAATGCGATCTTCTCGCGCGTCATCATGGGTGATTTCAACGGCGATGGGCTTTCCGACGCATTGCTGTTTGTGCAGTCGAACTTTCAAGGCTACACGTTGTGGGGAATGAACATTCTCACGGCCGCGCCAGGCAACAAGATTGACTCGCTCGCGCAAGGGCCGCAGATCTCAGCCGATGCGCAGTCAGGTCAGCTTATGCCGGTGTTTGGAACCATCGCGGTAGGCGACTTTAACGGCGACGGAAGCGACGAAATTGCCGCGCTGCTCACCGATTATCAGACGGTCCAATTCTACACAGTTAATCCGCAGACGCTCGCGATCACCCCCTCGCGTTCGCTCAAGCTGCCGGCGACGTTAACGCCGGCCGGATCGCTGGCTGCCGGCCGGTTCCGCAACACACCTAATGATGAATTGGTTGCCATCGGCATGGCTGCGGATGGCAGCTATGCAACCGAGATCTACTCCATCGAAACGATGCAAGTGATCAGTAATCAGAACGTATTTGAGCCGGCGGTTGCGGCCACATTTAAGGAAACGGTGAGCAACGATTATTCTTATGCTCACTTCTCAGTGCCGCTGGGAGGTGTATTTGCTCAGGCCGCGCCCATCCTTAATCCGTATCAGGCGTTTTCTGAACAACTGGTCATGGGTCTCAAATACTTACCCGGAGGAGTGAACACCTACAATACGGGTTTTGTGTGGATCGGATCGTTCGATTCAAACTTCAACTTCAGTCTGAACGCATACACAGACGTCTTGAGCGGAAATGGCTGTCTGGTTGGAATGCAGGTTGGAAATTTCGACAACCAGCAGACAGACAACAACGGGAATTCCGCGCATAATCCCAACCTGCAATTGGCCCTGTGGGAAAACCAGGGGGGCGGCGACGCTCTGTGCACGCCAAATTACGATAACGGTTATCTTCATCTCAAAATCGTCAACATTAATGTTCCCAGCAACTACAACGTCACAAATCCGCCCGCGCCGAGTAACTGGCTTGCCGACACGACGGACCAGGTGCCTGATCTTGGTCCGTACAACAATATGGCCATGCCCGTGACTCTGAGCATTGGCGATTTACAAGGCCGTTCACTACGCCTGGGCGCGCCCGAAGTGGTGACGATTACCGATCAGATCCAGCCGAACATCGTGCTAGGCATGCCGCCAATGCACATTGATTACATCAATCCGATTGTTCCGATTGAAAATCAGCCGGGCGGCGGCTGTAAGAATCCTCCCACGCCATGCATCCTCAACCTAACGGTCCAACCCACCGCAACTTCTCCGAATCCGGCGTTTTCGACCGGGTTCAACTTTACGTCCACCGCCGACTCGACTTCGTCCCGAACCAGTACCACGAGTTGGGGAGTTTCTACGAAAGTGACCGCATCGCTAGACGCCAGTTGGGGAGTTCCCGCAGGAGATACGAGTAGTGTCAGTATAACGGCGACTGCCTCGTATGCTCACGATAATACGGTTTCAAAAACGTATAACACTTACAACGGGACCACAGACAGCCTGAACGCAAGTACCGGTTTTGGGGACCATATCTTTTACACCGCGCGCACGCAACACATTTACTACTACCCCGTGCTCGGCCACACCGGTTGCCCTGCAAGTAACCCGGGCTGCCCGGACAGTGAAAAGGTTCCTATCTACGTAGACTTTTCTGTTCCGGATACGATCACATACAACGATGTTGATGCCACAGCACAGGAATGGTACCAGCCGGCGCAGGAGCCCGGTAATATCCTTTCCTACCCTTGGACGTTGGGACAACTCCAGCAGCAGTTTAGTGACGCGGTTCAGCCTCTGACCACAACACCCGCGCCATGCAAAGGTACAGACAGTTTCTATTCCGTCTACACGACGAACTGGAATCAAGGCAAGAGTCAGGGCTCGAGTAGCGGCTCGAGCGACACGATCAAGGGCGATCTCAGCATGAGCTACAGCTACGAGGTCGGAGATGTAGCGCTAGGGGACGGACTCAAGGCATCCTTCGGTATAGACATTGGAACCAGCGTTTCTCTGAATACGCTCGACGAATCGAAGCAAAGCCTGGCGGTTTCTCAAGGAGTGTCGGTTACGAAGCCAAGCTTCAGCAGCGACATCGTAAATTGTTGTGCGTATGGCTTCGGCAGCTATCTATTCGGTCTGTCGAACCCTGACCCCACGTTCGACAACATCTCTATTGACGATCAAAATGGCAAGGCGGTCGATATTCGCACAACGGGGCCGTTGTTTGTGGGATTCGTAGCCGATCCCGTGCCGAATAACGGTGGTGGGGAACTCGGCTGCGGCGGAAGCGGCAGTTGGTGGAAACAAGCATATAACTTGCCGGATGTCGGTTTGAACCATCCTGCGCGTTGGAAATGGTCGACCAGTACCTATATTGCTGCCTTCAATGCGTTCGATAATACCGTGCCTGCAAACCTGCAAGCAGCGTATTGGATGAAAGGACTCTTTATTACACAGGCCGGCGCGAAGACCGGGATGACTATTGGAAGTGCGACCGCAGGCGATAAGCTAACGCTCACAGCTCGGGTCTACAACTTCAGCTTGAAAGATACAAACGACCCTACTTTAAGTATTCCAGCCAGCTCCATACACGTGCGCTTCTATGGCCAGAAGTATTGTTCGAGTGGTAATTTGACCGAACCGAGTTGTATTGACTCGAACCAGCAGACATGTGCGGCGGGCACGCTATGCGGTAACTCCTTCGAGATCGGCGAGACTCAGCTGGGCTCCATTCCCGGATTCAAGTCGGCCAGCACGCAGGGTTCAGCGCCCAATTGGAGCCTGGCCAGCGCAGATTTTGATACCACCGGTCACGATGCCTCGAATCTGATTTTCTGGGTCGTGGTTTGGATGGAAGATGCTAACGGGAATCTCGTTCCTGAGATGCCCGGCCACGGACTAACCGGCAACCCCGCCAAGATGACATTCAGCAAAATCACCGACGTTCCGATTGAATATTTCACCAACAATATCGGCATGTATGGCGCACATACGCCGTTTTTCGTTGCGCCCAGTTCGCCTGGCGCGGTCACCGGGAGTACAGGCCCCGTAAAGTCGGTGTCGCTTTCTCTTTCAAGCCACAAACTCAATCTGGACGAGGATGCACAGCTCGAGGCCAGGTTCGAGGCAGGAAGCGATCGCGTCAGTAATGCTACGGTTGCTTACTACGACGGCGATCCGGGGACGGGCGGCAAGCTGTTTGATGTTCAACATATTAAGTCGATACAGCCAGGAAGCAGCTACACAGCACGATTGCTGTATGATCCGCAAACGTGCGGACCGCACACGCTATTTGCAGTCGCGAGCGAGCCCGGATTATCGTCCGCTTCGGGCATGGTTACCACAACCGTTGGCATCGATGCCGTTTCCGCGGTGCAGAGCTTGATTACGGCAACAGAAGCTGCAGATCTGCCACGCCGATCGCGGCGCTTGCAAAACGAGCTTGAGGCGGCTGAGGAATCGTTCCGCCAGCAGCGGCGCCAAGAAGCGGATGACAACGTGCGTAAGTACGTCGCTATTCTCGATGAATTGAAGGAACGGGGACTACTTACTGAAGCGGTTGCAAACCCGCTCATTGCGCAAGCCAATCAGATTGTGACGTGCACGGCCAGGGCGTCACAGTGAGCGTCGGGGCAAAGGAGCATGACGCAACAGGACTTCAGTTCGTGTCTTCGAGAGTCAATATCCATACGAATTGCCGGCCGCTGAAACTCTGATGCTTAGGCGAAAATGGCATCAATCGGGCGGGGCAAGTGGCTTCAATAAGTCGCGGAGCCGCAACTGGATGATGTAGTGCCTAAACTTAGGCCGCGTCACCGCGACAACTTCCCCGTGGCGAAGTTCATGGTAAACAGGTCCGGAGTCCTCCGGTAAGGCGTGGAACTCCTCAACCGTCAGAAGATGAGACGTCGTAGCCGCCATCTCCGCATTTTATCCGGGCCGAATCATGCGTGAAGAACCAGAGCTTTGAAACCAGGATTTCCTCGCATTCATAACTCGCCTCTTTCGCAGTGAAACCATCCATTCAGCGTGAAGCGGCTGTCGCGGAATTCACGGGAGAAGCAGCTTACTATGCATACCTCATGTAACAGGTAACTGGGGAAAAATACAATCCGATTATGCTTCGGGACGATGGTGATCGAACCTTCTCCGGTAGGATCATGCGAATGCGCTCCGGGTTTATACAGGATGAGTTCACCACCGGAAAAAGGCTTCGGCTGACGATGAAAGTAAAGAACAAACGAGATCAGTCGTGTTTCGAACGGGTGGGCTCCATTGTCACGATGAGCGCGAAAGAACCCGCCATCGTTCGTAGCGGTCAGCTGGATCTCAATGCGAGATGTCCGGAACGGTTGGACAGACAAATTTCGCGCAACTGCGGACACATAAGACCGCAGGCGCTGCGCCACAAACTCCCGATGCGGGCCCAAGTCCATAAGAACGCGCGAGCGGCGGAAGGTAGTATTCACAAACGACTTCGCTCTTCTGTTTCCCTTGACCTGCGTGGCGGCAAAACGGCCTTGCTCTGCAAGGACGTAGTGCCAAAGGAGCGACATTTCATCGCTTAGCAGGAAATCGTCGAGTGCGAAGAATGTTGCTCCGGCCAGCGTAGCCATGCTTTTTGTATCGCTCAGCGGCGCAAGCATTGGATGCGATTATATAGCCGAAGTGACATGTCATGCCGTCACTTGCTTCGGTCACTTGCTTTGGCCCTCGACGTGCGTCCGAGAGTATACGTAATACGGAAGTTGTGTCAACCGCCCATATCCCTCCAACCCCCAAAAGCTTGGCTTACAATGGCGGATGCGATGCCGCGAAAGAAGTACCCGGAAACGAGTTTCGGAAAACGGCTGCAACAAATTCGAAAGGCGCGAGGCCTGACGCAAGTGCAGTTGGCCGAGGCTGCTGGAACCACCCAGCGCGCGATTTCCTACTACGAAACCGAGGCGGGTTTCCCTCCCGCTCCGGCCATCATCGATTTGGCAAGAGCGCTGCAGATCGCAACCAATGAGTTGCTTGGCGTGAAGCCGCGCCGCGTACAGCCGGTCAGTGAGGATCCAGAAGCGCGCCGGCAATGGAAGAGATTTCAGTTGATTGCAAGTCTGCCGGAACGGGGGCAGAAAGCGGTGGTGCGTCTCATTCATTCTTTCGTCGGCGCCGCACCTGCGCGTAGAACCCGTGCACCAGGAGAGCGCAATGGCCGTTGATACCAAACAGCACGCCCATCAACTGCTTGACCAACTAGGCCCCGGCCAACTCGCCGCCGTCGTTCATTTGCTCGAAGTCATGATCGACGAGGAAGAAGACGAACTGACCGAAGCAGACCGCCGCGCCTTGCGTGCTTCCGACGAGTACTTCCGAAACGGCGGCCAAGGCATTCCATTCGAGCAGGTCGTCGCCGATCTCGGCTTCACCATGGAGCAGATCCGCAGCGGCACCGCAAAAAAATAGCCACAGTGAAGAAAATTCACTTCGAGCCGAGCGTCCCGGCCGAGATCCGCGTTATCCCGCAGCATATAGCCATGACGATTCTCGAAGCCATTCACCGCTATGCCGAAACCGGAGTCGGCCGCATCAAACCGTTATCCGGTGAGTTTGAAGGCTTCCTCCGCCTTCGCGTCGGCAACCACCGGGTTTTCTTCAAAGAAACCGAGGACTCGATTGTCATCCACCGCGTGCGCGACCGCCGCGAAGCCTACCGCTGAAACGCAAAAACAAACTCAATTGGCTTCGTTCGGTAGTCCCGGATCGTAGATGTTGTTGCGCGGAACACCAAACAGTACGTCGTGTCGGGTGGGATTAGCTGCCTGCGAGAACCGTTCCGCCCATTGCTCAGCGTCCGCGACGTGAGATCGTTCGTGTCCGACCGGTGCCGCTCGCCCTTTTGGCCCTCCACGTGCCCATACCCAGTCTTCAAGCACGTCTAAATGGCCGAACAAGCGCTCGCAGTTCCCGTCACTGTGCAGGCCAAGCCTGCGCCTAACGGCCTTGCTGCATTCCTCTCAGGAAATGTTCGCGAATTAGCGGTTCCGCTCGCGATTCTCTCGATCATCGTGGCGCTGATCACGCCCATGCCGGCGATGCTGCTCGATTTCCTG
>JAFARV010000999.1 GCA_019245255.1 Acidobacteriaceae bacterium
TTCCACGATCGTGCTGGCGCTGTCCGCCGCGTTCTGCTTCGGGCTGACCTGTGTGCTGGCGTCCCTGAAGCCTTTGTGGAACGACGAGGTGTTCACGTACTACATCGCGCATCAAAAGACTCTGCCGGACCTCTGGCGGACTTTAACCTCAGGCGCGGAGCAGCTTCCGCCACTCCTCGCGCTGATCACCCGAGTGTTCACGGCGGGAGCGCCGCATTCCCGAGTGGCCTTGCGTCTGCCCGAAGCGATCGGCTTCTGGTTAGCGGGTATCAATCTGTTTTGTTTCGCGCGCAGAAGAGTCCCGGGAGTATTCGCTCTGGCTGCATTTCTCTTGCCGAGTCTCACGAATGCATTTGGTTATGCAATGGAAGCCAGGCCCTATGGACTCGTGCTCTGTTTTTGCAGCCTGGCGCTAGTCGGTTGGCAAGCCGCGGCTGAGAACCGGAACCGTTCCTGGAGCTTGCTTGCGTTCGCGTCAGGTCTGGCTCTCGCTGTGGGCTGCCACTACTACGCGATTCTGGCGCTCGGCCCGTTCGTTCTAGCCGAGGGCATCCGCTTTTACCAGTGGCGCCGCCCGGATTGGAGCATGTATTTAGCCATGACAGCGGCATTCTTGCCGTTGGCGGTGTTTCTGCCGTTGATTAGGGCGAACATGAAGTACGCTACGACATTCTGGGCTAAGCCGCAGTGGATAACGCTTGTGACGTTCTATGAGTCCCTGCTAGTGCCGGCCGCCCTCATTCTGTTTGCGTTCATTGTTCTCGCTGCCATGCGAGCAGAGCCCGAGGCGACATCGCAAGCGGCTCGCCACCCTCTATCCCGAATACGCGGTTACGAGATCGCCGTAGTTGTTGGTTTCGTAATTATCCCCGTAATTGCGATCTGTCTCGGAAAATTCGTCACCGGCGTCTTCACCGACCGGTATGCGCTGCCCAGCGTTCTTGGTGTCAGTATTCTCATCACCTGGAGCCTCGCGCGTCTAAGCTCTCGACAAGCGCTGCCGGGGTGCGCGATATTCCTGGCGTGCTCTTGCTGGTTTCTTTTTCGCGTCTATGACATCCGCCTTCAATTCCTGTCCATTGACCAGGGGCGCACTTCGACCTACCAGCTTTTGCAATCGGAAATGACCTCTTCAATGCCATTGGTGGTTGCAAGTCCGCATTTATTTGTCGAAATGAGTTATCTCGCAGATATCGGACATGGAGCTCGTCCGGTGTATCTTGCGGATCTCCCTCTCGCGCTGCACTACACCGGCAGTAACTCGGCAGAGCAAAACATTCTAGGCCTCGAGCACTTCGCTCCCCTCGATGTCCAGGATTTCCAACAGTTCTGTTCGGCGCACCGGCAGTTCCTGCTCTACAGTTCGACCTCCGAATATGAGTGGGTCGCTAAGGAACTGCTGCGGGAACAGCGAAAACTGACGGTGAAAGCGCAGCGAGGCGGCGAACTGCTGTCGCTCGTTTCCTCTGAGTGAGCATCGAGGTGGCACCGCACCACAAAAATCGGTCAGGACTACTCGGATAAAATCCGGAACAACCCGAAACTTGCCATGAAAAATATTTTGCTTGCGATCTTCTTTGCCGCTGCCTCGCAGTCGTTGCTTGCCCAGGGCTCACCGCCGCACGGAGGCCCGGACCAGCCATACACGATGGAGTACTACTACAAAGTCCAATGGGGACACCAACAGGAATTCCTCGAACTGTTCCTGAAGAACCACTACCCTCTGCTGCGAAAAACTGTCGATACCGGCCGCATACTCTCAGTCAAAATCGAGACTCCGGCGAATCATATGACCGAAGATGCACGCTGGGATTACCGGGTGACGATTCGCTTCAAAAACTCCACCGTCGCCACGACTGCTAACCCGGATGAGGACCGCCTCATTCAACAGCTCTGGCCCGACCAGCAGACGTATAAGCGTGAGGAACAGCGGCGCTTCGAAATCCTGCTTTCTCATTGGGATCTGCCGGTTACCGATATCACTCCCAAATAGCCCGAACCGCGTCGATGCGTGCGCGCTTTCGTCAAAACCTGGCAGTTGCGCTGCGGGCCTAAGGCTTAAGAAACGTCTGGTCTCATTTTCGAAAAAAAATAGAAGAATGTTGCCGCGTCCGGGCAACTAGATCGTAAAGGGTATCGGCCCCCCAGGTCGACGAGCTTGGGGAAGCCGGAGGGTTGAAGAGGATTCCCGGATGCGACAGCAGTACACGTTTCAGATACTCGCGCCTCAGTCGGCGCAAATGCGCAGACAGTTCAGATCCCGGCAAGCAAATCGAGAGCTTCACAACGAATACCTGCAACAGCTGCAGGAGCTTCGAGGGCGCCTCTATCTGAAGGACGGCGCAATCTGTGAGGCCAATCTGAGCGCCGGCGGGCGATTCCGCATGCCCGGCGATGAAGATGCCTGGCACTTGCTCTTGGTCGACAATACTTCCCGTGTAATCGGATGCGTGCGTTACCTCGTTCATCCAAGCACGGTTCAATTCGAGCACTTACGATTGGCCAAGTCGTGTCTGGCGCTCGATCAGAGCTGGTCAGAAAAGGTGCGCCGATCCGTCGAAGCCGACCTCGACATCGTGCGCCGCAACGGCCTTTGCTATGTCGAAGCAGGTGGCTGGGCCATTAGCGAAGAATGGCGCGGGACCAGGGCAGCGCTCGAGATCGCAATTGGCTCCTATGCGCTAGGCCGGATGTGGGGCGGCGCTCTCGGTTCCTGCACTGCGACAGCACGTCACGGTTCGGCATCCATTCTCAGACGTCTCGGAGGGCAGAGCTTGCGGGTTGGGGATGAGACGATTCCTCCCTACTACGACCGAAGCTATGACTGCTCTATGGAGTTGCTGCGCTTCGATTACCGCATCCCTGCCGAGCGCTATGCCCCGCTCATCGAGCATCTGACGGAACGATTCTCGGAAACTCCCGTCCTAATTGCTGCCGAAACGCCAGTGCCATGTTTTGCATTGCTGACCGATGTTCTTCGGCCCAGAGCTCGCCGGCTTCCGGGGCGAGCCTCCGTTTAAACCGGCGCCGTGCGTGTAGAGGCGTGTCGCAAAGAGAACGCCCGCGCGTTCCTATATCCCTGCGCACCCTTAACATCCGCTAACTACTACCCAGGGGATACGGTACCAAAGCCCGCGCCCAGTGTATTGATCACCAAGTTCTCGACATGGCACAATCGCTAAGCACTAAAAACCAGAACGCTAGGGGAGCTAATGGAACGCTTGGGGAAAGCGCTAACTGCGCTATTAGGATTGGTGTGTCTGTGCACGCCGGTCTGTGCAGCAGATCATGGGAACGCGATCGATGCCGGGGAACACGTCATCGCCGTCGTTCCACTCATCGGCGCGGGAACGGCCGACGATCCCACCCGTCCGATGTTTCTTCCGAAACCGCATGACTTACAGGCGGCTTTGAGTCGCGGTGAAGCGCCTCAGTTTCTTTCGGCACACTTCACGCTGGCTGATGACGGAAAGACCGCGATCGCCGAGTTCATAGCACCGGACCGCCAGGCGCTCAAACCCATATTCGACGCCGATGCCGCCGGTTCGATTACGGCCTTCGACCCGCACAAGCTCACGGCCCAGGAACTCAATCAGAAGCTTCAGCACTGGAAGAAGAACTTCGATGTCGCGACGTTCCGCCTCGGCACGCTCGTGTCCACGGGCGCAGCGAGCGCCTCCACCAGCGAGGGAGCAAACTAATGAGACGCGTCTGCCTGCTCTCGCTCTCGATCGCCCTCATCCAACAGCTATCCTGGGCGAGCTACAGTTACTACTCGACTTACAGTTCCGGATCTACTCAGTTCTATAAGAACGGGACCCTGACAAACCTGACGACTCCCTACGGCGCAGGCGTCACGTCTTCGTCCAGCAACGGCGGCTCGCTCATTTCAAATCAGCCGGTTCCCGACGGGTCGACTAATTACGAAGCTGTCATGACGCTTGGCATCGCCGATTCCGGAGTCACTTACACGATTTACCTGGAAGCCACGGCGAGTGCGCTACTCAGCTCTCCCTATCCGCAGGGCACCTTCTATTCGGTCGCAATTACACCGGCTATTGTCAACGGCAACTGCTCGGCGAACATCGTCGTCAGCCAGGTCTCGGGCAGTGTTACAACCCTATATACGAACACCATTCCGTGCCATAACGGAATGACCTTCCACGCCGCGGCAACGCAATATGGCGAGATCACTCTGTACGCGAACACGGTAGGTTCTAATCCGGTCTACATCGGCGCCGTCCCGTACACGAAGAGCTTCACCGGCCTGGCCGGTTTCGGGATCAGCGGCGCACCGTCGGGCAGCACCAGCGACTACATCGCAAACCTTCAGATCGGCCCTATTGACCGCACTCCGCCTAACCCCGTCTCCGGCGCGAACGCCTACGTGCAATCGAACCGCGTCGACATCCATGCCGCGGGCACCACCGACGATGCCAACGGTATCGGCGTCGGCCCATACTTCCTGTATCGCAATGGACAACTGCTCGCCTATAACTCGACTCCCGACTTTACCGACACCACGGTGCAGCGGGCCACGGCTTACTCGTATGTCCTCTATGCGATGGACTGGCACTACAACTTATCCAGCCCGTATTCCTTGAATGTAACGACGCTTCCGGCCAATGCTGTCGAACCGCGTGAAACCGGCATCCGCCCGACGGGCACCTATTGGGGCGGCATGGGCGAGCAGATCGACACTCTGTTCGGCAACCTGAATTACACATTTCCACTTGTTTCCGCGCAGGGCCGCGGCTGGACCGTTCCGCTGCAGCTCAGCTACAACTCGCAGAATTGGGTGCAGGATGCCGGCGGAACCGACTGGCACTTCGGCAACGACAGCGGCTTCGGCTACGGCTGGAATCTACAGATCGGCGTGCTGCGCCGCTTTAGCCTGCCTGGCTCCGGCGCTACCGATCACTACGAGTTCCGTGACGCGAGCGGTGCCGTCTACCGCCTGAACCAGAACAGTAACGGCATCTGGTCCTCGCTTGAAAGCGTCTATGTCTGGTACGATAGCAACGCCAACGTCCTGCACTTCCCGAAT
>JAFARV010001015.1 GCA_019245255.1 Acidobacteriaceae bacterium
GGCATCTGGGAACAGAATATTCAGGATTTCCGGAAACCGCCCATGGTGCCCATGACCGAGGGCCTCACCGCCGGCAACATCGGTCCTTATACATATACAGCGCTAAAGAAAGTCCTTCAACTCTGCCCGTCTATCGTTAGTGTCCAGATACGAACGAACTCCGAATCCGGCATTCCGGCCGATCAACAACTCCCTTTCTATCGAGACTATTTCTTCCGCGCGATTAAAGATGTGGGGCGGCCCGTGACTCTCGACCTGCGCGCATGGGCGGTAGTTAGCCAAATGATCGATGCAGCAACGGGCATGCACATCCCGGTGCGCGTTTCTACGAAGTACTGGGCGGAGTTTCTCGGGCGGCCGTATCAACCCGCGGAAACCTATGCCGGCTACAGCTATGGCAGTTTTCTTCGGCATCCGCGGCGGTATGCATTCTATTGGGAGCTGTGGGGTCTCGGTTCGCATCGCCTGCTGCTCTGGGGCAGTCCGTATTACGTGCGCCGCGCGATTTCGACGTTCGGGCTAGGCGACGCGGATGGTTTTGAGATCGACCCCCCGCTGGCGCAGAAGGGGTTCGGGAATGCTCCCGGGCGCTGGGGCATTTTCACTGAATCCCAACCGCAGCGTGTGTTCTGGAAGTGGGAATTCGAGCGTTACTGGTTGTTTTATCGGCTGTGGGGAAGGCTGAGTTACGATCCATCGACTCCGGATAGCGCCTGGATGAATGAGATGGGTGATCGTTTCGGATCCGGCGCCGCGCCCGTCATGCGAGCTTACGAGGCCGCGAGCAAAGTCATCAATGAAATCGTGGCCGTGCATCTGGCGGATCCCAATATGTATATCTGGCCGGAGATTAACCCAGGCGGGGTTATCGATTCTTATAAAGAAGTCCTGCCGAGCGACTGGGCTTACGTGGCATCCATCCGGGAGGCAGTCGATAACAGAATTCGCGGCATCGCATCGGCAAAACAAACGCCGTTTGAAACCGCGGCCAGGCTCCAGGTGATCGCCGATGATATCGATCGCGCGACCAGCGATGCTCAGAAACTAATTCCAGCGGGGAATCGCGAATGGCTTTCGACGCAAGCCGACTTCCGTGTTTTGTCCCTGCTCGCGCGCTACCACGCGCACAAACAACGTGCGGCGTACGCGCTGGAATTTTTCGATCGGACCGCAGATCCGGCTGCACTCGATGATGCGCATCGTGAGTTGAGTGCAGGCGCTGCAGTCTGGCGTGAGTTATCAACGTTCACAGACGGCCTTTATCCCCGTAATATGTCTTTTGGTCCGGATGACGCAGGCGAATGGAAAGACAAATTGCCGTATGTGGAATACGATCTGAAAGCAGTTGAGGAGCGAGAGCGAATTCTCAAGCAATTCGGTCGGTTCACCATCGGCTTCGATTTCGGCGGCCCCGTGAAAACGCAACCATCACGCAACGCCTATGATCAGACAAACTATGTTCTACAGAACAATGTCGAGCCAAGATACATCGCCATCGATAGTGACACGCTGTTTGCTCCGCAACGCGGCTACGGATGGTTGGACAATGTAGCGCGGCAGTCGGTCGCAATCCCGTTAGCGCCATATCTCGAAGTGCGCGCAGTATCGAGAAAGCCCCAAGATCTCCCGCATGACGTACTATTCCGTGACTATGTAACGGGCCACGGCCCGCAACGGTTTGCAGTCACCATCGAGGACGGCAAGTACAGTGTGACATTTTTGCACCCGGACCATTCGGCCAATCGTGTGTCGCTTACTAGCGAAGGGAGGCGACTAATCATTCCGTTTCCAGAAGGCGATTGGTCGGTCAGCGGACTCGTGATTAGTGGCCGGTCTCAATCACCCGCGCCGGTATGGACTGAACCGAAACTGAATACGCAGCCGGCGCCGGCGTTCAGCCACACACCGCCCGCACAGGCCCAGCCCGGACAGCCTCTCAGGTTGCGTCTTGTTGTTCACGACGCTTCGCATGTCCGCCTGATCCGGCTTCACTATCGGGCACTCGATCAGAACGCCGGATTCCGGACCATCGACGCGCAGCCAGGAGAGACGTTCACGATTCCGGCCAACGATGTGCCCTCCGCTTTTGATCTCATGTACTACTTCGAAATTCTGAACGACCAAGGCGGAGGCTGGTTTCACCCTGACCCGCAGCGGGCAACACCGTACTATGTGGTTCCCGTAGGTTCGCAGGACAGAACAGCAATTACCAGATGACCCGCACTCCTCTGTATCGTTTGAATTGCCGGTCACTTGAAACGATTGGCATGTCTTCACTAAGAGCAGTCGCGATGAGCATGCGGTCAAACGGATCGTGATGGTGCGCGGGAAGTCCGAACAGCCGGTACGCATGATTTTGGGTGAACGGGATAACGGTGAGGCGCAAGTCCGTGACTGCTTGCTCCACGTCTTCTCTCGCCATAGGAAGCGCACCTTTTTCATTCTTAATTGCGACCTCAATCAGTGAAATGGAGGTTAGTACGCGCTCTGTCCACGCATCTTCTAATAAGATCTGAACTTTCCTCGGTAGCGCTTCACCCAGATATGCCATGACGACAACCTGCGTATCGAGGAGAACGCGCATGAGTCTTAATACCGGCCTTCAATGAAGGCATCGACTTCCTCATCCGTCATGGGTTGAAACGCGCGGGAATCGAATTTGAACTTTCCCTTTCCCGTCCCGAACTTCGGGGCGGGTGGTGTCAGTGGTTCCGCAGGCACCAGGTCGACGACCGGCCGGCCGTGCCGGCAGATCGTGACACGCTCGCCGCGCTCTACCGCATGAATGAGCTGAGTTAATTTATTCTTGGCTTCGGCGATGCCGACGTTCATATGAGCATTATAGCCATTTGATGGCTATATGAAAAATGCGGCTGCGCGAAGTCAACAGTGGTCTTGGATGAAGCGATGTAGGTCAGCGGCGGGCTGCTATGAAGTCCCCGGCTGGTCTACGATTTCAGTGCTTAACTTCGACGGGTGCGTTTTGATGTAAGCGAGTGCCGCGTCGAGCACTGAGTCGGGAAGCAGAGCGCCCGGTTCTGTGACATTTGCGTTGCCAATAGCTTTTCCGTCCTTGATGGCCTGGATGTATGAAGCCGATACATCCCCTGTTAGTTTGCCGGAAATGCGATCCATTGAAATGGTACAGGCGAGCCTAAACAGTGAACTCTGGTCCTGCCATTTACCATTGCCTGCAAGCTGTTGGAGCATCTGCTTGTCAGATGACGTCAGGGTGTACTCGGGGGTCATTACAGTAGGGTCATTCGTGTCTTGGGCCATCACAGTAGCCGTCCGTTGGTTATAACCCTCGCCGATCAATTCTTTTACCCGCGGGTCTGAGGCAGATTGCGATTCCTGATCAGCGGGCGCTGAACTGGCCGCCGTCAGACCTTGACCCGCTAAATCGCCGGATGTCGAAATCTCAACGGTATCGACACCCTGAAGAAGGGGCCCGAAGTTAGCGCCCGTCATTTCCGAGTTACCGGCACCTGACTTCGAAAGTGAGGCCCCACTACCACGGGAAGGCCAGTAGCCATTTGAAAACGCCGACACTGTCACGGCCTTCAACGAGCAATTACGTCGCCACATGCATGCATCGGCACATCAAGCGCCGCGGTGTCGCAAGGGACGCGCAATTGTCAATACCGGCCTTCGATAAACGCGTCGGCTTCTTCCTCCGTCATCGGCTCGAAGAACTTAGGGTCGACTTTAAAGGCGCCTTTCAGCGTCCCGAACTTCGGCGCGGGGCGTGTCGAGGGTTCCGTCGGCACGAGATCAACGACTGGCCGTCCATGCCGGCAAATGGTGACACGCTCGCCGCGCTCTACCGCATGAATGAGCTGAGTCAATTTGTCCTTGGCTTCGCCGATGTTTACCCGCATATGGAACATTATAGCTATCGCATGGCTATCTACTGTGCCATTCGCAGCCGA
>JAFARV010000052.1 GCA_019245255.1 Acidobacteriaceae bacterium
CTATTCAAGCGATCCAGAGTCGCAACCCAGATGCTGCCGTCCCTGGATGCCAGGACCGCCGCGGTGTGGTTGGTATCCGAGAAGCCTTCCTTAGCGGAAAGAGTTACGACTGCCAAGTCGCGAAAACGGTCGACACCATCATCGGTAGCAACCCAGATATTGCCCTCACGATCTTCAAAGAAGGCCCGCACATTATCGCTGGAGAGACCGTCAGTCGTGGCGAACGTGTCAATCCTCCCTTGATGGACATGTAAGAGGCCGTACTGGCCCGCGATCCAGAGAGCGCCACCGCTATCCCGAAACAAACTTTCAAGCGGAACGCTATCGGGCAGCGGATACGCGTGCATTTTGCCGTCAACGAGTTGCCGGATTCCGCCGCGCATCAGGACCAAGAGTGCGCCATTATCGGCTTCGGTTATGGCGAGCACCCGGTCCGGCGTCGGATAGAATTTCGGTGGACCAGGCTTCCATTTCCAGAGCCCGTTTACCGCACCTACCCAGAGCCTGCCCTGGCTGTCCTCGTAAAGCGAGTACACCGCGTTTCCGAACTGGCCGTCCCCATAACACTGCATGTGAGGGCCGCGAATGGCGCAGAGCCTCCCAACAACAGTTTGAAACCCGGTACCGGCCCATATAGTGCCGTCGCGATCTTCAAGAAGGGCGCCGACTTCCTGGCCAGCAAAGCCTGGGCGTTCACTTACCTTGCCGTCCTTCCAGGTGGCAAGCCCCCCGGGCGTGCCAATCCAAAGATTTCCATCTCGTGCGGCGAGCAGGCTGCGAATGTAGGTGTTCGGGAGCTGCTCAAGCCCTTGCTGCGGCCAGGGAACGCATCGAACTCCATCGAAACGCACAAGACCGAATTCCGAGCCCAGCCAAAGGTAACCGTCCTGCGTTTGGGCGATGGCGTGAACTGAACCCCTGCAAAACCCGTCGCTAATTGTCCACGAGTTGTGCCCGTATTGGCTGATGTCAAGAGATGGATTCAGCGCGTACGCGGATGTCCCGAGCTCAAGGAATAGAGCCGCGACCAGGAGGAAGCGGTTTCTCATACTTTCATAGCTCACAACCGTATGCGTCTGATTATCTCAGCGGCCGCGAGAATCTGATTGGCGTTTGCTCTCGCTCACAATTTCCCCTTCTCATGGCACCACCGGGTTTGGTTGCGCTTTTTCCATTCCGGCCAACTGTGTTCCATTCCAGGTGGTTCGTCGAATCACTGCCCAACTAAACGCTGGTGATCTTCGTCATTAGCACTACAGGCGATCCGCCTCCAAGTCTGCCCAGCGCCTATTGATCCCGACAATGCTGAGCACCGTTACCGTTTGGCATTCTATTACGTTTGTTCGGCGTCAAAACCGCTCGGATTTGTTCCGTATCTGATGCCATACTTTGTCTATGTGAGAGTTGCGACCGCGGTCTATTTGGTCCTTGTCGAGGTAGGCAAGCGGGTGCTTCCGGGACGTGCTACCCAGAAGTAAACAGGAAACGATGAGCTTAGTTAGCCGCCGTTCTAAGATTCGTTTGTTATTGCTCCTCGGCGACACGCCGGGAGGTTTCGAATAATCGCGCAGTGACAACGCCAAAAATGAAACCGCCTACGTGCGCCAGGTATGCAACTCCCCCCGTTTGGGCCGTTGCAACTGTTCCAAGGTCCAGCAGTTGAGTCAGAAACCAGAAGCCGATCAGGGCGCCGGCGGGGATAAATGTTACCTTCACAAACACGAGTACGATCAACAGTGAGCGGATCTTATCGCGAGGGTAAGTCATCATAAAAGCGCCCATAACGGCTGCAATTGCACCGCTTGCGCCGAGTTCGGGAATCTTGGAGCTAGGGTCTCCGGCAACCTGAGCGAGCATAGCCGCTAAGCCGCCTGCTAAATAGAACACTCCATATCGAAATGGGTTCATCGCGTCTTCGATTTCCGGCCCGAATGCCCATAGGAAGATCATGTTGCCAATGAGATGTGACCAACTGGCATGTAAGAACATCCCAGTGAGAATCGTGATCCAACCGTGGCCCGCGACAATATTCGCAGGGACCGCAGACCATTTCTGAACGAACGCGTCACCACCGATTAGCTCAAGCGCAAAAACAAACGCATTTATGGCGATGATGAGTGTGGTTACGAACGGGAAGTTTACTGGACGCCGCGAAGCATCCCATAGCGGTATCAATCCCATATTCGCCTTCTCGCCAGCCGCCCATAGCTTGCCTCGTTCTGCCTTTCAACGACGGAAGCGAGCTTCTCCAGAATGGTTGCTTCGTTTACGGCTCGTTCGGATTCCGGCAATGCAGAGCACAGGTCTAGGGCGTGGTGGAGAGTTGCGAGGGCTGTTTGCGGCGAGTGCCGCCGAACGGCCGTTTCAGCCAAAGCCTGAAGATACTTGATGGCCTGGTCAAGATCGCCGCATGCATCGAAGTGGTGCGCGAGCTTACCCGCAACTTCACTCGCATACGAGCCAAACGCCCGCTCCAAACGCTCACCGATGAGGCGGTGTGACTTTGCCCTCCTGCCCTGGGGTTGGCGGTTGTACAGGACTTCCCGATAGAGTTCGTGCACGAAGTTATAGCTCGGCGAAACAGTTCCGTCCGGAAACCGGGAAATCCCCGCCGGAGCGATGATCTGCCGTCTTCGTGTCAAACTTTCGCAGATTTCGTCGAATGCGTCCCCGCTCATGCTTGTTGCGGAGGCGCTGACCGTAGATGAAAAGGGAGAGCCCATAATGCTGGCCGCTTCGAGAACCCTCTGTTCAGGCGGTGTGAGACT
>JAFARV010000095.1 GCA_019245255.1 Acidobacteriaceae bacterium
GGTCGGCAGTTGCGTCGGATCCGCTTTCATGTCGGTCAGGGAATCGAAGTTGCCTCGCGGCCACATCAGAAGCTCGGAATCCACGGCATCCTCCAGAGCTTTCGTGTCCGGCAACGGACCGCGTTTCGTGTTCGTCAGCGGCACATCCCGGAGTGGCCGTACATCGGTGTGCATGAAATATGCGCTCGAATTCGATGCAAGCGCGAGGAGCAGCCCCGCATTGAGATCCTGATTCGGCGCTCCCTCGACAACTTTCAGCGTCACCGGATCGACAGTTGCGTGGCAGGCTGCACACGTGATGCCGGCCCGCAGCTTCCAACCGGAAAACGAGATCGCGAGACCCAGCGGAGCCCACGATCCTTTGGGAACATCCAGCCCGGTGTCAAAATAACTTCCTTCCTGAAACCTGTGCCCTCCGATCACGACGCTTTCGGGTACTCGCACTCTCAAATTTGTAGTGCCGTGTCCATTCAAAGTGATTAGGGCTTCGAGGACGTTCGCGACACCAAGCGGGCCATCCAGGATGCCCACAATATCGGTCAGAAACACTTCGTTTCCAAACGTCTCTTTGTAAAACTCCTTTCGCCCGAGGCGAAGCAGTTCATCGTCGATGATAACGACCCCGGGCGTACGAGACTCGGACCGCTCGACGGGACGACCCCACAGATCGGCCGCCTCGGGAGTGGGCCGGTACCGGCTAATGACAGCGCTGGCTGACGGCTCATAAGCGTACCGGACACCGACGATCGAGAGAATGACAACCGTTACTGCAATGAGACCCAGGCCGATGGCAACAGTCCGGAGCAACACCCGCATCGGTCATTCGACTGAGAAAGCGGCTCCCGGGTTGCTTTGATATGAGCAGCAGCCTCATATAACCTCTGTTACATTTACTGTTAAGTCCGGCATGAGTTTTCGTAGAAAGCCTTTATCGACCCTGCTGGCTCAGGCGAGTGATCATAGCGGCCTCAAGCGCACGCTCACAGCGAAGGGTCTGGTCGCCCTGGGTATTGGGGCTATCATCGGCGCCGGTCTGTTTGTCCGCACTGCCGCCGCCTCGGCTGAAGCTGCCGGCCCCGCCGTTGTTGTGTCGTTCATTGTTGCGGCCATTGGCTGCGCGTTCGCCGGACTCTGCTACGCCGAGTTCGCTGCCATGATCCCCATCGCGGGAAGCGCATACACATACTCCTATGTGACGATGGGCGAATTTGTCGCCTGGGTCATCGGTTGGTCACTCGTCCTCGAATACGCTTTGGGCGCAACGACCGTCGCAATTGCGTGGAGCGAGTACCTCAACAACCTTTTCAATGGAGCGATTCCCTACCAGTGGTGTCATTCCTTCCTCCAGACCTCACCCGAGGGAGTCCGGGGAATCGTGAACGGTCCGGCTCTGCTGGTATTGGTTCTCATCACTCTCGTCCTGATCAAAGGCATTCAGGAATCGGCAATTGTAAACGCGATTATTGTGACAGTGAAGGTTGCGATCGTTATCGCATTCATCGCTATCGGCTGGGCATTCATCAACCCCGCCTTCCACACACCGTTCACCATCCCCGCCAGCACACCCGGTCATGAGGGCCTGTTCCAGCACGGTTGGGGTGGCGTGCTCGGCGGCGCGAGTATCGTGTTCTTTGCCTTCATTGGTTTTGACGCTGTATCTACGGCCGCACAGGAAACCAGGAACCCCGCGCGCGACATGCCCAGGGGTATCATGGGCTCGCTCGCAATCTGCACCGTCCTGTATGTACTATTCGGTTACGTAATCACCGGTGTTGGGCGCTGGCAGGAGTTTTTGACGGTCGGTAAAGAAGCCTCCGTCGCCTTCGCTATCTCGCACCACATGCCCGGATACGGCTGGCTTGCAACTCTGGTCACCGTAGCGATTCTCTTCGGATTCACTTCCGTGATCCTCGTCATGTTGCTGGGTCAAAGCCGCGTGTTCTTCTCAATGGCAAATGACGGCCTGCTGCCGAGGGTGTTCTCTGACTTGCATCCGAGCTTCCGCACGCCGTATAAGTGCAACATGATTCTGTTTCTCTTCGTGGGAGTGCTGGCAGCGACTCTCCCGGGAGATATCACTGGCGATCTGACTTCCATCGGAACTCTGTTCGCATTTGTTCTGGTTTGCATCGGCGTGATCATCATGCGCCGCAAGCAACCGAACGCTCACCGGCCGTTCCGCACCCCATTTGTTCCGCTGTTTCCAATACTCGGAGCTGTGTGGTGTTTCGCGATGATCATTGCGCTGAATCACCGCTCGCAATTAGTCGCCTTTATGTGGATGCTTGGTGGGCTTGTTATTTATTTCAGTTATAGCCGCAGGCACAGCAAATTGAACCGGGACGAAGTAGAAGCAGTACCCGCCCCGGCTATTCGCTAACTCCAGCGATAGTCACTATTAGGGCCCCTGGCGCGCTGTTACTCTCCCCGGCTGCTCGTTCCATGTCTCCTGTGCCAGCAGCGGAAGGTCATGCGCCCAATCTTCTCGCTTGACGCCTACGGGATAAATGACGTGAGCGAGATTGTCCTTCGTATAGGCTAGGACCCATACCGCGTGGCCCATCGCGTAGCTCCGATCGCTTAGCCTGCCGGATTTCTGCGCCGGATTTACATTTGCCGCCATTTGCGCCGACTCAATCTCTCCTTTGCTGCCGGTTAGACCAATAAAAGTCTTCCCAAAGTGATCAAGCCATGCGCGCAGCACTTCCGGACTATCTCGCTCCGGGTCTGTGGTTACAAAAACTACCTTGAACTTACTCGCCGTCTCCGGAGACAGCGTCTTCAACGCTTTCGCTATCGTAAACATTTGTAGCGGGCACATATCCGGGCAGTGCGTGTACCCGAAAAATAACAAAGTCACATATCCATCGGTTCTGGTCCGGAAGTCAAACGGGGCCCCCGATGTGTCCGTAAGCGTAAAGCTTGGTTTGGGCAGAGGTGGTGAGACCAGTCCCCCGCGGTATTCCGCGCCAACCGAAAGCATTGCGAGCGCGAACAACAATATAACTATGTAAGACACCGGATGTCGCGCCCGCATATGCCCTTGTTCTTATCCCCTGTTACGGTCTTACAATAACTGTTCCCTTCATTCCCAGTCCGGCATGAATGGCGCAGATGTAATTGTACGTGCCTGGCTGGGGAAACGTAATACGGACCCTGGTTTTGCCCGGGGGCGATTGCGCCAAACCCACCCGGTCCTGAGGCGCCGCCTGCAAGACGCCGGAACTGACGACCGACGTAGTAGAAGTGACAGTCCCTTGTAGCGCGCCATCATTCGCCGTGGTCACGTT
>JAFARV010000141.1 GCA_019245255.1 Acidobacteriaceae bacterium
GTAGAAGAGTCTACTGGCGGCAAAGTGGATATCGGCAGCTTTCAGGTCGACCTGCGGCATTTGACGATCTTTATCCGCGACTTTGTCCTTCATGGTACTGAGCCAAAGACGGAGGCTCCCTTGGCCAGAATCAAGGTGATCGAGCTCCACCTGCGCCTCTTTTCCGGCATCGCGCACATGATCAAGCTCGCGTACATCGGCATCCAACAGCCCAATGTCAACCTCATCGCGTTTCCTGACGGTCGCACCAACATTCCGGAGCCCAAGAATCCAAAAAAATCGACGGGCGGTAACCCACTCCAGACAGTCGTTGACCTGAAGATCGGGCAATTTAACTTACAGGACGGGCTGCTCGCTTACCGGGATCAAAAAGATGCTTTCAGCGGCCGTGGCGAAAACCTTCATATTCTGCTGAACTACAACACCATTAATCCGAGTTACCAGGGGAATGTTTCGTTTGACCCGTTGGCTCTGAAATCGGATGGGCGTGCGCCGCTGGTTTGGCACGTAAACGTGCCTCTCACGATCGAAAAGGATGCTATCCGTGTGTCGAATGCGACGCTCGCAACCGATCGCTCGAAGATTCTTCTCAACGTGTCGATGGAGCACATGAACGCGCCGGTGATCGATGCAACTCTTAACGCCGGTGTGGCTCTTCCTGAGATTCAGCGGAGCTTGGAAGTACCGATCGACTCCACAGTTGCGGGTGCGCCGAAAGAGCTCAGCGCCGAACTGAACCTTCACATGGATGACAGCAACAAGACAATTCTGGTGAAAACGGCTCACATCGGCCTTGGCGAGACGACACTCCAGGCGTCGGGAACTCTGCGAGATGTGAATAACCCGAAAGGCGCCGTCCAGTTCAATGCCAACCTCGCTCTAGGTCAGGTCGAGAAATTGCTGAAGGTGACTTCCCCCGAGGCAAGCGGCGCGATCCTTGTAAACGGTTTTGCCCGCCTGGATGCGCAGAACAATTACAAAGTAGACGGGACCATCAATAGCCGCGACTTATCCGTTCGAAGTGGCACAACCAGAGTGCCGGACGTAAAACTGTATACGCCGTTCCACGCCGACCCTTATCTCGTCAGCCTGGACGGACTAAAGTTGAATGCGCTCGGCGGAAGCCTTGCCGCCAAAGTATTTATCGAAAAAATGCAGCAACTGAGTGTCGAGGGAACTCTGCATAACTTTTCCGTGCCCGTTCTCGCTGCGGTTGCGACTGGAAAGCGTCTCGGTTACGACGGCACGATTGACGGATCGCTCAAAGCGGAAGGCAATCTCAAAGCTAAAGGTACTTCGGGTTATGCCGCGCAGGTAAGGCTTGCAATTGTGCCGGGCCATCGGGGAGTTCCGATCAGCGGCAGGCTGAACGCTGATTACCGAGGTGCAACGGATGTGGTCGACGTAGAGAACTCTTATGTCCAGTTGCCGCACTCACGGCTTGATCTTTCCGGAGCCCTGAATCGCCGGTTAGATATTAACCTGGTCTCGCACAACCTGAACGATTTCCTACCCGCCGCGAATTTCGGTGCGAAGCAACCCGAGACCTCGCTTCCGATCACGCTGCAGGGCGGAACAGCCAGTATCCAGGCCCAGGTAACTGGGAACCTCGCTGCCCCTCGTATCCAGGGGCACGTCGCAGTGAACCGGTTTGCTGTGGAGCAACGGACGTTCGACCAGCTGGCACTTGACGTTGCCGCTTCGCCGTCGGCAGCTTCCGTTCAGAATGGCCTCCTCACGAAGAATGCGCTGCGAACTACATTTGACGCCTCGCTGGGACTGCGAAAATGGTCGCCGGTCCCGCGTTCGCCTGTCTCGGCTAATCTCAGCATGCGGAATGCGAGCGTCTCTGATCTGTTAGCCTTAGCAGGCGAGTCCTCAATTCCAGCAACAGGAGATATGACGGCTGATGTTCACGTGAACGGGACTTACGGAGATCCCACTGGTACGGCCACAATTCAGGTTGCGAATGGAACGGCATACGATCAGCCCTTCAATCGAGTCTATGCGCAAGTCAACCTTGCTGATCAGCTTGTTACTCTGAGTCCACTTGAGGTGGTGACAAACGCCGGTACAGTCAATGTAGCCGCCACATATCGGCATCCGCGGGATACCTTCATGGTGGGAGATGCGCAGGTTCACGTTACGACACCTTCTCCCTTGCAACTTGGCAAGCTACGCCCACTGCAAGAGAAGAGTCCCGGAGCTGATGGAATAGTACGGTTTACTGCAGACGCTGCCGCGAGTATCCGGGAGGTCAATAAAGAATCGACCGTCGATGTTTCGAATATCGCTGCTAACGTGTCCGCGCGCGGATTGCGCGTGCAGAACCAGAATGCCGGCGATCTCACACTGACGGCCACAACACAGAATAAGACCGTTCAGTATCAGCTGGCATCCAACTTTGCAGGCTCGAATATCAATATCAACGGACGCACAACGCTTGCGCCCGATTATCCGACAACGGCCGATGCTGCAATTCAAAATCTTTCTGTATCGAAGGTGCTGAGCATCGCCGGGCAGGGTACGCTTCCCGCAAGTGGCGATCTCTCCGCTAATGCTCATGTAGCTGGAACTGTCAAAGCTCCAAATGCGGATTTGACGTTCGCGCTAACGCATGCAAATGTCTATCAGGAAGCGATTAACCGTCTGGCAGGAACGGTTCATTATACAAATACCCTGATCGCTATACCTTCGGTACAGCTCGATGTGCCTGCGGGAACTGTCAATCTAAGTGGGTCGTTAACACATCCGCAGAACGATTTCAATGCTGGGTCGGTAACATTGACTCTCAATAGCAGCGATATCAGTCTCGCCAAAATACAGCACGTGCACGAGGCCCAGCCAACCCTGAAGGGTACAGTTCACCTGGCGGCAGACCTGGCTGCCAATCTTCGAGAACGCAACGGTGAACGCAGCGTTCTGTTCTCTCATTTAAATGCGGATGTTGCGACGAAAGCGCTGGAACTGCAGCAGCGGCCGCTCGGTCAGGCGGTTCTGGCCGCGCACACCACCGGCTCGAATCTGGATCTTCGTTTCGATTCCGATATCGCGCAGAGCTCGATTCATCTTGTTGGCCAATCGCAGTTGGCAGGCGATTATCCTACTCGCGCAAACCTCACGTTCGCGAATATCAGGTATTCAAACCTCGCCCCATTCTTGTCCCCTGGTCCTGCCGCTCCGCTGCCATTCGATGCGCTGGTTGAGGGCCGCGCTTCGGTGAATGGTCCAGCGCTGGATACGAATCAGCTTCAGGCCCGCTTGGAGTTGACGACCTTAAATGTTCGAACGAATCCTGCTGCATCGCCAACGGGAGTTTCCCAGGGCCGTGCCGTCACGATTGAGAATGAGGGACCGGTGGTCGTCGATTACGACCGGAACGTTGCCGACGTGAAGCAGTTCAAGCTTCGCGGCCCGGGAACAAGTATCAACATTTCCGGGAGCGTCAACTTGAAGAACGAGTCGGCTCCGATAAACCTGCACGCAGACGCCAACCTGGATCTCGCATTATTGGAAGATATCGACCCGGATTTCAATTCACGCGGCAACATTAGTATGAACGCCGCTATTCACGGAAGCTTCGCACAACCTCTCGTGAATGGAAGGATCGAACTGCACAACGCCAACGTCAACTATGCGACCGCTCCGAACGGATTATCAAATGGAAACGGCGTCATTCTTCTGACGGGAACCGGGGCGGTTATTCAGAACCTGACGGGCGAAAGCGGTGGCGGGAAGATAACTGTAACTGGATTTGCTGGGTTAACGGGCAGAGCCTTGACTTATGACGTCAAAGCTACTGCCAATCATGTTCGGGTGCGCTATTCAGGCATCAGTGTCACCTCAAACGCAACCATCACGGTGGTTGGAAACTCCAACCGGTCGCTTGTTTCCGGAAATGTAAGCATCCAACGAATCGCCTATAATTCGGCGAGCGACGCCGGATCAATTCTTTCGAATTTTGCCTCCACTCCGCCGTCCACCCCGAGTGCACCTTCGTTGTTTTTGACGGGCATGCGGCTCAACATTCATATCGTAACTGCGCCAGACCTGCAGGTCGTGACGACCTATGCGAACCGGCTGGCGGTGGAAGCGAACCTTACTGTACGTGGTACGGCAGCGGAACCCGGTGTGCTCGGGAGCGCAACGGTAACCGACGGGCAACTCGTCTTTTTCGGAAACACCTATACCGTTAACACGGGCACCGTTAATTTTTATAGCCCCACGTCCATCGAGCCGGTCGTGAACTTCTCGCTGCAGACTTTGGCACAAGGTGTAGATGTCACCCTCGGCGTGTCGGGCCCGGTCAACAATTTGCAACTAAGCTACCGTTCCGACCCGCCCTTGACCTTTGAGCAGATTGTCCAATTGCTCGCCACCAATACTACGCCTGCAGATCCGAACATCGTTGCTAACCAGCCGCCGACGCCTCAGCAGTCGTTTACGCAGATGGGCGAATCGGCAATTCTCGGACAGGCCGTCGCGAATCCGCTTGCCAGCCGCGTTCAGCGCGTATTTGGCTTGAGCCAGTTCAAGATTGATCCAAGCGTAGCTGGAAGTAATGGGCAGCCGACAGCCCGTGTGACCCTGCAGGAAAAGATAGCGAACAACATCACATTTACTTACATCACGGACGTTACCCAATCGAACTCTGAAATAGTTCGAGTGCAGTGGGATCTAACACCCAGATTCTCGGC
>JAFARV010000241.1 GCA_019245255.1 Acidobacteriaceae bacterium
CGCAAGGACCTGTCGGCCACCTTAGGAGGGCCCGTCGTGAAGAACAGAACGTTCTTTTTCGCCGACGTAGAATCTCTCTGGTCAACAAGTTCTAGCGCAGGCACTCTGCAAACCTTTGAAACCCCAGAATTTGTAAGCTGGGCCCAACAGAATTTTCCCAACACCCTTGGTACTTCGATCTTGAGCAAGAACCGGGCCAGTGCTGTCACACAGAGTGGCGTAGCCGAAACAGCTCAACAGTACTTCGGAAACGCGTGCGGGACGCCCGCGGCGTCAAACATCCCTTGTAACCTGCCCGTGCTTGCGGAAGGAAGCTCCCTTCTGAGCCCGTTTTACAACGGATTACAATATAGCTTCCGTGGAGACCAATATTTCGGACAGAAGGATCGTATCTACGGAAGTTATGGAAACGACACATTCAACCTGCAACACCTGAATGTTCGGCCAAACTTCACCAATGAGGATTTCCAGAATAACTGGTACGCACAAACAGACTGGACGCACACATTTAGCTCGACGCTTCTGTTTGAGTTCGGATTTGGCGCGAACGCCGTGGGCGGTGAGAATGGACAGAACGGCAACAACAGTATTCCGCAGATCAATGTTACCGGACAGAGCATTGGCTTCACCAACTCATGGGGACCCGGTGAATATCGTTCGCACAGTTACAATTGGCGCGACGTTCTCAACTGGGTACACGGCGCTCATACCTTCAAGTTCGGAAGCAACGGTTCGCATCAGGACGAAGAGGGCGACTTTACACCGGTAAATAACCGGCCGACGTTCACATTTAATAATTTGCTGGATTTAGTCCAGGACCAGCCATACAGCGAAACGGGAGTGGCGTATAACCCGCTTACCGGCAACGTGGGAACAGTAAATTTTGGCGGCCAGCTGACCGCATACGGGGTCTTTGCCCAGGATGATTGGAAGGCTCGTTCCAACTTATCGTTCACGTTTTCGTTACGGTGGGACAACCTGGGGAATCACTATCCATGGGGCAATAATTTCCAATTCAGCAATCTGATCCTCGGTTCCGGAAGCACGTTCGCACAGCAAGTCGCCAACGCGTCCGTCAGGCCGGTAAAAGATGTTTTTGCGCAGTCGCTCAACAATAACTGGAGTCCCAGAATCGGCTTTGCTTGGGACCCATCCCACAACGGCATTTGGAGCATACGAGGCGGCGTTGGGGTGTATCACGACTGGATTGCGCTCGGTCAAACTGTGGATCAAATGCGCAACAATCCTCCCGGCGTGGTTACACCTAGCTTTGTTTCAGGCGTGACGGCGATCCAGCCACTGTTCGCGATCGCGCCAAATGCAACGTATCCTTTCAACTACCCTTTGCCTTCCATTCCCGCAGGGCAGTTGAACTCGCAGGGTGGTCTTGTTGGCCTTCAGGCGGCAGTCACCGCCCTCGACCGAAAGATAAAAGCTCCCTACGCAGTTAATTACGTCATCGGAGTGGAACATCAGTTGCCGTGGAAACTGGTCGCGGGTGCGAACTACTCTGGCTCGCGCGGATACGATCAATTGAGCGGAACCGACGTGAACCGCTTTAACGGTTCCCTAATTGCGAATAACGGAACATTAGTGCGGCTGAATCCAAGCTTTGGATCAATCGACTATGTAAGCAACAAAAACGCGAGTACGTACAATGCAATGATTCTGGCGCTTCGTCGAACAGTAGGCGCGCGCGCCACATTTCAGGCGTCCTATACGCTGTCCCATGCCATGGATTATCCCGAAGCAGGGACTCGCTTTGACCAGGACAACGGGCTTAATATCCCGGATCCCACTGCCTATTCAACATATTGGGGTGACGCGAACTGGGATGTTCGTCATCGGTTCTCGTTTTCGGGAATGTACACGCTCCCTGGGCCAAAGAGCGGTTGGATAAAACCTTTTGCATCCGGCTGGCAAATCAGTACGATCGCAGCGATACAAACCGGCACGCCCTTCTGGGTGTACACCACGGCGCCGTTTGGGGCAGGTGGCGACTATAACGCGGACGGCCTGAACTGGGATGTACCTAATGCGCCGAATACGAACTACACGGGATCGCACGGAGAGCACGCATATCTCAACGGTTTGTTTTCTGCCAGCGCTTTTCCTGCTCCAGCGCCAGGCACCGAAGGTAACCTCAAGCGCAACATCTACACAAATCCGGGAATGTTGAATCTGGATGCCAGTCTTTTGAAAAACACGCATATTCCGTTAGGCGAAGCGGGGAACCTACAGCTCAAATTCGATTTCATCAACGTCTTGAATCGGGTAAATCTTGGCCCTGTAGACGCCAACATGGCGGATTCGACATTCGGGAAGTCAATCACGACTCTCAATCCTAGAAGCATCCAACTAGGCGCCCGGATCTCGTTCTAGTCGCAACACGTACCCAAGCGATCCTGCGCACCGCTCCAGGCGGTGATCTCTATTCAACTCTATACATATCTCTAAGTCAAATCCGATTATTCTTCGCAGCGTGCCGCTGAAACGTCTCTGATAAAAACTTGAACGATTAGCCACTAGTTTTCCAGAACTTTGTCAACTGGAAAACCTTGGCCTTGAGACGATTCACCTTACTTTTTCTTGTTCCGAAAATTATTTTTTCACTAACTTTCTACGTTGATTCGAGTGCGGGTAACGATTCAAGCGATGGATTAAGCCCATCTACACCCTGGCGAACGATAGCAAAAGTTAACTCGACCAACCTGCAGCCGGGAGATGTTGTGCTCCTTAAGAAGGGAGACATCTGGAGAGAGCAGCTTTCGCCTACTCGCTCCGGAACGGCCGCGGCTCCGATCACTTTCGATGTGTACGGAACAGGAAATGCGCCAATTATCAGCGGGGCAGACGTACTTCTTGGGTGGCAGAAGGGGATTCTGCAGACGGTCAACGTTGCGGTTTCAGCCGGCGGGGACGATGCTTACGATGATGGCTCAAACCTATGGAATTCGACGCCGTATGTTGTCCTTTCCACGCCAGGCGCTGCTCGGCATTCTGGATTTCGATTTCAGAACATCGGCATAAAGCAAGGTACAACCATCAGCTCTGCGACTATTTCGCTGTATTACTACGACGCTGCTTACGATTCACCAAACCTGAACATCTACGCAGAAGCCTCCGATAACGCCTCAAGCTTCTTAAGCGGAAATCCTTGGCCGGGTAATAGACCTCTCACGACTGCTAGCGTGCCCTGGAACCGGACCCAGGTTGGGACGGGCCGTGAGCCAATTCCCGTAACCGGTCCAGTGCAGGAGGTTATCAACCGTCCGGGATGGCAATCTGGTAACGCCTTGAACATCATCGGATATGGCCGTTCGAGCGTAAGGCACGCAGCAGATGTCCTGGGCTATGAGGGCGGTGCCCCTGCAGTCCTGAACATAGCCTATATCGCCGGCTATGCACCGAACGTCTGGAGCATATCCCTTGCAACCCGACCGAATCAACTCTTTATCAACGGAGTTCGCGCGCAAGCTGTAAGTTCTCTCTACGGCTTGATAGCGAACAATCAATGGTACTTTGATGCCGCCGCGAAGGTTTTGTATGTTTACAGCTCAATAAATCCGAACTCGCTGCTGATCGAAGCCTCACAGCGGAGCTTTGCGGCTGAAGTTCAGGCTGTGAGTCACGTCCAGATTAATAATATCGCGTTTCAGAAATCGAACGGATTTGGTGTTGACGTGAATAACTCCTCAAACGTAACGATAAATAATTCGGAACTGTCGTGGAATGGCTCGAGCGGATTGGATGTGCAGGAGGGCAGTTTCAACATCGAAATGTATGGAGGATCCTCACACGACAACGGATTCGTTCCAGAAGGCGACAATAATAATGTGGGCCTGGGCGGATTGGGGAAAGGGTCGTCGAACCTGACTATTTCAGGTGTAGACATCTACAACGCCGCGAACGATAACATTGAAGTTTCGTCGACGGATATCGCCGGAGAAGTGCTCACCGGAGTGCTAATTGAAGGCTGTAATATTCACGGCGGCGGCGCGGGCGGCATTCGCGTGAGCGGACCAGGACACTCCGTTACCATTCAATACAACAACATCTTTGGAACGGCAGACCACGGGATCGTTTCCTCACAGTCAGAACCGGGAACACCGTCGAACTTGAGTGTATATGGCAATACTGTTGTCTCAAATCTTCATGCCGGCGCTTACTTTCTGAATGGGGTCGTTCAGATGAATAACAATTTGTTCTATAACAATAATGCAGCAGGAACCGGGCCCTATTTCGAATTGGGAGCAGAGAATACGGTCGCTAGCTTCAGCTCGGACTATAACCTGGCATTCGAGACTGCCGATCCCCAAGGCTGGTATTGGTACTTTCACGGCAGCGGGTACCGATTGTCTGATTACAAAGCACTTTCGGGCCAGGACGCACACTCAGTCGATGCCGATCCGGATCTCGTTGCTCCGGCACTGCTGAATTTCTCCCTGCAGCCGTCCTCCCCGGCGTCAGAAGCCGGCACGATCATCCCTGGAGTAACTCCGGGATCCGCTTTGGCTCCGAATATCGGCGCGAATTGAAGAGTTCCGAACCGCTGACGCACGGCAGACCTGAGCAGAGTAACATTGCTCGAGGGGCTCACTCGAGGCTTGCGACCGAAGAGTCAAATGTCTGCCGTGAACAGCCGTAGCTTGTTCCGCTGCCCACGAATTTGCCGTTTAACGCCTCATACGATTCGCGTTTGCCTCATCGCCGTCCTGCTACTCGGTCCGGCTCCGGGCGTGGAAGCTCCATCCGTCAAGCCGCTTGACGCTCAGTCGAGCCTACGGATTTCAACCGCATTGAGTCTCGTCCGTATTCCGCTTCGAGGGCCGGTTCCATCAGCTTCAGCTGTTCATCTCTGGACGGCAGGCGGGGAATTCGAGTCGTTCCAGATCGTAGTCGGCGCGTCGCGCAGCAGGATAAGTAAGGTCAATATCAGCGTGTTCGACTTGAAAGGTCCTCACGGCAGCAGCATCTCAAAGTCTCACTTCCAGCTTTACCTGGAGCACTACGTGCACGTTAGCAGATCAAGCCCCGACCTGGGCGGTACAAACCGGCCAGGCCCCCCGGGTTTGTATCCGGATGCGCTTATCCCGTTTCGAGAGCGAGCCTCGATGTCTCGGATCCAGCCTGCCGAGTTGAGCGCCGCTCCATTCGATATCGAAGCAAACACGAACCAGCCGGTCTGGGTGGATCTTTTCACGCCGAGGAACGCCGCGCCTGGCAACTATACCGGCGCCTTTGAAGTGCACTCAGATCAGGGCAGCGTCACAGGAAAGATTACAGTCACGGTTTGGAATTTTAGCCTGCCACTTACACCGACTCTAAAATCGAGCTTCGCATTCGGGAATGGCGACGCTGGGACGCTAGGTGAGGAAAAAGAACTTCTGACCAACAAAGTGTCACCGATCTCGTCAGCTCCGGAAAACGAAAGAACGCTGATCGACGATTTTGGCCTTACGGCTAAGAATTTGGGTTTTTTCAGCAATGCCAACTACGGCCACTGCGTCATGGACGCGCCACCGACCGTTCGCGAAATCAAGCGCAAGGCCGAGCACCAGCAGCATGACCTTTTTCTGTACAACTACACGGCTGACGAAATCGGCGATTGCACTTTTTTGTACGACATGCTGAAGCAATGGGCAAGGAACCTGCACTTGGCAGGAATCAAGAACCTGGTAACG
>JAFARV010000654.1 GCA_019245255.1 Acidobacteriaceae bacterium
GGTACCTGGGACGCGGCAGAGACCGCTCTGACGGGGCGAACAGGCTCTTCCGGAATAGTGTGCCAACCGGTCTGAAGCGCGCCTTGGAGCAGCGCCGGACGCGGATGTCTCCGGAACTGGCTGCGCACTTCAACCCTGCCGGCCGGACGTGGAAGGAGATGTTCGGGGAGGCGGCGGATGAGGTTTTTATGGCGTGGCACTACGCTCTGTTCGTAAACCAGGTGGCTGAGCAAGGCAAGAAAGAGTATGCGGTTCCGATGTATCTCAACGCGCAGCTTCCCGCTCCGCTTGAAAGAGCGGGCGAGTATCCGAGCGGCGGACCGCATCCTTACTATCAGGATGTGTACCGCGTGGGTGCGCCTGCGATTGATTTCTATTCGCCTGACATTTATTGGCCCAATTTCGAGTATTGGGTGCAGCGGTATGAGGAAGCTGATAATCCCATCTTTATTCCCGAGGCGCGCATCGATGCGAGTCCGTATAACGCTTTCTATGCTTACGGCGAGGCGAGAGCGTTCGGATTTTCGCCCTTCGCCGTGGAGTCGGTGGGGCAATCCGAGGCGCCATCGCATCGACCGCAGAGTGGCGGCCTTGCGGAGGTGTACCGAGTTCTTGATCAGCTCAGCGAAGAAATTCTTGACGCACAGCAGAAGAACCACATTCGTGGATTGGTGCTGCATGCATCGAGCCCACGTCCGTCGCAGACGGTTTCTTTAGGAGGATATCTGTTTCAGGCAGGTCTTTCGCGATCGTGGCCGGCGAGGAATCTGCTGACGGCGGACGGCGCAACGATGATCCTGGAGATGAAACCGAATGAATTTTACGTGGTTGGGAGCGGGCTGACGGTGGACGTCTCACGAGATCCGGACACGGATGACCAGGTTGGGGGAATCGCCAGCGTCGAGCAGATTTCGAAGGTGGCCGGGCGTTGGGTTGTCGATCGCGAACTCACTGGAGATCAAACGAATCAGGGGCGACAACTGTTGATGGCGGCGCATGAACTGCATGTGTACCGCGTGAAGCTCTACTGCTACCCAAGGGGCGGGGTTGGAACATCGCAGTAGAAAGCATCCGTTACCCTATCGGCGATCCGCTGGGAACCATCTCAGATGTGGCGTCCTTGCCCGCGGCCGCCTGCTTTAGCGCGGCGATATCCAACTTCTTCATCTTGAGAAATGCTTGCGTGGTGCGCTGGATGCGTTTCTTATCGCCGCCGCTTAGGAGTTCGGACAGGATCGCCGGAGCGATCTGCCACGAGAGACCGTACTTGTCCTTGAGCCAGCCACACTGTTCGGATTTCGGATCGGCGGAGAGCTTCCCCCAAAGATAATCGATCTCCTCCTGCGTATCGCAGGCGACGAGCAAGCATATCGCTTCATTGAATGTGAATTTGTGCCCGCGGGCGGAGTCCATAGCGGCGAACTCCTGGCCGCGAAGCGAGAACTGCGCGTACCGCACCGTGCCCTCCCGGTCCGGCTCCTCGCCGGGACCATAGCGCGCCAGAACGTCAGCTTTTGTGTTGCCCGCACTGGCGCGATCGGGTGCGCCATTGAACACCGATACATAGAAGTTGATCGCTTCTTCTGCCTTGCCGTGCACATCACCTGTGAACAGGAGCGCAGGGGTGATTCTCTGAGCTGACGGGTTTGCGCCAACGTGCATGACCTGCCACGACAGGCCGTACTTGTCTTCCACCCACGCGTAGCGCGGGCTGAAAGAGTAGCTGCCGAGAGGGATCAGAACCTTGCCGCCGGGAGACAATTGGTCCCACAAGGAATCGACTTCTTCCTGGCTGCTGCACTTTATCTGAAAGGACACCGATGGGTTGAACTTGAATAAGGGCCCGGCGCTGATTGCGATGAACGGCTGTCCCGCGAGCTCGAAGGTCACGACGTCGCAGTCACCCGACGGCGTGTCCGACAAAGTCGTGACGTTCTTGATCCTGGACCCGGGAAGCAGAGAGACGTAGAACTCAGCCGCTTCGCGCGCCTGTGTGTCGAACCACAGATGAGGAGTTATCGTTTTCATAGTCTTCACTTTCACACGGAGCCGTCTAGTTTCGCGTTTGCGAGGACTGTTGTATTCGCCTCCGTAATGAACCTTTCATCAGTTAAGTCGGAAAGCCGTGACCCGGATCGACATGCGGCAGAACTTTTTTTGGGGGGAGTACCGTAGAGCCGCGCCCACTTTACGGTGTCGCGCAGCCGCGTTGCTTTGCGGTTTGCTTGACGTGCTACGCAGTTGTATATACAATACTAGATATATCGCTCGCAATTGGGATGACGCAAAGAACGCCTACAACAAACGGGTGCATGGAATCAGTTTCGAGACCGCGATGCTGGTTTTCGACGATCCTTACTCAATTACGAGTGAGGATTTCATCGACGATAATGCCGAGGTGCGGTATCAAACGCTCGGCCTCATTGAGGGCGCGCTCGTGTTCGTCGCCCATGTCTACCGCGTGATTGATCAGGTCGAGCAACCCTGGATCATCTCAGCACGAAAGGCAGTTAAGAATGAAGAAATCCACTATGTCCGCCGCCGCTAAACGCGAAATTCGAGCGCTCAGAAAGAAGCCCGATTCCGAGGTCGACTTTTCCGACATTCCGTTCCAGGACCCAAGCGACCCGAAAATCGCCCTCAAGTGGGCTAACGCCGTTATAGGCAAGCACTATCGGCCGATCAAAACCGTCGTTTCGGTCCGCGTCGATAACGACGTGCTCGCGTGGCTGAAGTCGAAAGGCGAGGGCCACCTCACCCGGATCAACGCGATCCTTCGAAGCGCGATGCTCGCTGATCTGGAACGGTAGACTTCGTACGCTCTCCGTGACTAAACTTTGGGACGGCGAAGAGGCCGACCTTGCGGGCGGCCGCCGCCTGATGCGGCCGCCCCACTTACACGGGCCGGGCAGGGTTGCGCCCATATAGCCCGCGCTGGTTGATGTACTCGCGCACCTCGGCTGGAACCTCCGCCGGAGA
>JAFARV010000331.1 GCA_019245255.1 Acidobacteriaceae bacterium
CGATCCGCAAGCGCCGAGCCTCGAAGGCTATCTGTTCCCCTCAACTTATCGTGTGACTCACAAGACCACGGCGCGGCAGCTCTGCCGCATGATGACGGATGAACTTCGCAAACAATGGAAGACTCTCGGGGGCAAGGACAGAACTGATCAAGTTCACCAGATTGTGACTTTGGCTTCGCTGGTCGAAAAGGAGACTGCCGCACCGGTAGAGCGCCCGGAGATCGCTTCGGTTTTTCTCAACCGGCTCCGCCTGCACATGCCTCTTCAATGCGATCCGACCACGGTGTATGCGGCGCTGCTCGAAAACCGCTATCGCGGCGTGATCCACAAATCCGACCTGGCCAGCGCCAGCCCGTACAATACTTATACTCACGCCGGCCTCCCGCCCGGACCGATCGCTAACCCCGGACTCTTATCGCTCAAAGCCGCGCTCTTCCCGGCCGATACAAATTTTCTTTACTTTGTCGCGAAACCGAACGGCGCCGGCGCGCACGTATTTTCCGCAACCCTCGAAGAGCACGAGAGAGCGGTGGCGGAGTATCGGCGAACAGCGCATTAATCCTATCGGCGAACACTTTGACTTGCGTCGGAGCGGCGAGCGACAAGGACTAAACCCCAATTGAGACGGTGTTTGCGGAGACGCGTATTCAATTGTGCATTGTGCATATGGTGCGGACCAGTCTGCATTACGTGAACTGGAAAGAGCACAAAGGCGTGGCCGCGGATTTGAAGGCGATCTACCGGGCGGCAACTGAACGTCTTGTACAACCGCAGTGCGGCGTAGATCTCGTTCAGCAACCGCCACTCGCTCGTGTTATCGAAGCGTCGATAGCCAACCGCTTTGCGCACGTGTGTCCAGTTCTTCTGCTCAATCCGAGCGTATAAATTGAACTGTGTAAACGGCCATCGGAAAGATCACAATAAGGAGACCCGATGGCGATCGACCTCAAACTCATCGATAAGTTACTGGCGGACTACCAGAAACCGGAAGACATCATTGGCGAAAACGGTCTGCTGAAGCAACTGACCAAAGCCGTGCTGGAGCGAGCTATGCAAGCCGAGATGACCGAGCATCTCGGCTATGAGAAACACGATCCGGCCGGTCACAACAGCGGCAATTCGCGCAACGGGGCAACGACCAAGACGCTGAAGGGAGACTTTGGCGAGGTACCGTTGGAGACGCCGCGCGATCGTAACGGCAGCTACGAACCGAAAATCATCGGCAAAGGGCAGACGCGCTTCACCGGTTTCGACGACTAGATCATTTCGATGTATGCGCGAGGTATGAGCACGCGTGAGATCCAGGGGCACCTGGAGGAGATCTATCAAGTGGAGGTGAGTCCGACCCTGATTTCTAATGTCACCGAAGAGGTGATGGAAGAGGTCAAGAGCTGGCAGAGCCGACCCCTGGAGGCGGTGTATCCGATCGTGTACCTGGACGCCTTGGTGGTAAAGATCCGCGAGGCGGGTCACGTCCGCAACAAAGCGATCTACGTGGTGATCGGCGTGAACATGCAAGGCGCCAAAGAGGTGCTGGGGCTATGGGCGGGTCAGGCCGAAGGAGCGAAGTTCTGGCTGCAAGTGCTGACCGAGCTCAAGAACCGGGGTGTGACTGACGTATTCATCGCCTGCGTGGATGGCCTGAAGGGATTTCCCGAATCGATTGCGACGGTGTTTCCGGAAGCGCAGGTGCAACTGTGCATTGTGCATCAGGTGCGGGCTTCGTTGAACTACGTTTCCTGGAAACAGCGCAAGACGGTGGCCGGGGATTTGCAACCGATTTACCGCGCCAGCACAGTCGAAGAGGCCGAGCAGCGGCTGGATGAGTTTGCCGCGAAATGGGATGGGACGTATCCCACGATCAGCCAGATGTGGCGCCGGAACTGGGAGCATCTCACGCCCTTCTTCGCCTATCCAGCCGAAATTCGTAAGGTGATCTATACGACCAACGCGGTCGAGTCGCTGAATATGAGCTTGCGCAAGGTGATCAAAACCAGAGGATCGTTTCCCAACCAGGAAGCTGCTATGAAACTGCTGTACCTGGCCCTGGAGCACATCGCCAAGAAGTGGACCATGCCGGTGCAGAACTGGAAAGCCGCCCTGCAGCGCTTCGCGATTCTGCTCGGCGATCGCGTTCCCAAACCGGAGGCGGCGTAAATCGTCACAGCATGAAAAATCGGAAGAAGAACATTTCTGGGATGGAGGCTCTGCCCCCAAACCCCCGAGATTTATCGCTTTCGCGCCAGGATTCCTGGACCGAGAGGCGAGCTGCGCCCGCCTTCTCGGA
>JAFARV010000368.1 GCA_019245255.1 Acidobacteriaceae bacterium
GAGCCATTTCCTCAGCCGGCCACAGACATTCCACTTGCAGCGGAATCGTCCAAGCAGGCTGCGGTACTCGCAGGGGGATGCTTCTGGGGTGTCGAGGGCGTCTTCGAGCGGGTCAAGGGAGTCGTAGATGTGCAGTCCGGGTTCGCAGGCGGCGACAAAAAGACGGCGCATTACGACATGGTGAGCGAAGGGAACACGGGTCATGCAGAGTCAGTGAAGATCGTTTACGATCCGAGCAAGGTCACGTATGGGCAGTTGCTGATGGTGTATTTTTCCGTTGCCCACAATCCAACGGAATTGAACCGGCAGGGACCGGATTCGGGAACGCAGTATCGGTCAGCGATCTTTTATTTGAGCGACGACCAGAAGCGGGTCGCGGAAGCATACATCCGGCAATTGGATGAGGCGCATGTTTACCGGCATCCGATCGTGACGCAGGTGGTGCCGTTTAAAGGGTTCTTTGCCGCGGAAGCCTATCATCAGCACTTCCTCGATAACAACCGAGATAACCCTTACATTGTCTATAACGACTTGCCGAAGTTATTGGCGCTCAAAAAGCAGTTTCCGCAGCTTTGCAAACGGTGAAGTCAGTTATTTGCTGGTTGCTGCAGCGGTGCTTTTTGTATCCGAATTAGCGGGCGGGTGAATCTCCAGGACTCTAACAATGTTAGGAGTGCGGTCGTATTGGCTCAGCTTCTTGGTATCGCTGTGAGAATCGCCGTACCGGGCCGAAACATCGTAGTCAATGGTGAAGCTGAGGTCGTCGAAGTTGAACCGGCCGTCCTTCTTGGTAATAAATGTCCAGCGCTCGTTCGTCGATTCGTTCGTCAGTGTGACCAGGGCGCGTTCGATCGGCTTCCCTGAATCGTCGGTCACCGTGCCTTTGAGCGCCCGGGAGGTCGGAGCTTTATCCTTCTTGTACTTCGGTCCGCCGATGAAGGTTCCCGATCCAGGGTCACCGCGCTGGGCGTAACTTACACCTGCCAAAAGCACGAGACTCAGAGCTGCTGCAACCAAACGCATAAACGGCTAAACCGTATGGTACCGCGGACGGCTTTCGTCCCGGTGCGCTACCATGCGTGATCATGTGCTTCGGTGGGGCTCGTGTCCTTTCGTTCGAGAGCCGTCGCGCCAGCGAGATGGGCGAACTCATCAGAATCAACGGGGGGGACCCGTTTGTTGCTCCGGCACTCGTCGAGGCGCCTCTCGAGCGAAATCAGCAGGTCTTCGATTTTGCCGACCGCCTGTACGCCGGCGACTTCGAGATGCTCATTCTCTTGACTGGCGTTGGAACTCGCCTGATGGCGGAAGTCCTTGCGACGCGAGATCCTCAGGATCGATTCGTGGATGCTCTTCGGAAGGTCACAATCGTCGCGCGAGGCCCAAAACCGGCCGCGGTTCTGCGCGAGTGGAAGGTCCCGGTGAGTGTGTCGGTACCCGAGCCGAACACCTGGCGTGAAGTCCTCGAAGCAGTCGCGCGGCGATCCGAAAAGCGGGTTGCCGTCCAGGAGTATGGCCGGTCAAATCCTGCCTTGATCGATGGTTTGAAAGAACAAGGCAGAGAGGTCACATGCATTCCGGTTTATCAATGGCAACTTCCGGAAGACACCGGGCCGCTCTCCCAGGCTTTGGATGGTCTGTCGAAGGGTGAATTCGAGGTCGCGCTGTTCACGACGGGCGTACAGATCGACCATTTCGCCGAGTTTGCAGATCGCGCCGGCAAACAAGTGCCCGCTCTGGACACGCTCAAGCGCATGTTTGTGGCATCGATCGGACCCGATACGACCGAAGCCTTGCGGTCGCATGGAATTGAGCCGTCCTTCGCGCCCAGCCATCCCAAAATGGGCATCCTGGTGCGCGAAGCTGCTATGGCGTTTCAGCAGGCGCGAAAAGACGCGGCCGAAGTTCAACGACTCGCCCGATAACGAAAACGGCGGGGTTTTGCACTGCTACTCCCGCTTCCGCGACTTCCCCGAGGGTCGCCGTGATGACGTGTTCACGCGAGGTTGTTCCCCGTTCGACGAACGCAACCGGTTCATCGGGCCGCCGTCCCGCCGCGATAAGGCTCTGAGCGACGCTCACCCGGTTCTTTGCACCCATCAGCACCACCAGAGTGTCCAACCCCGAGTACCTGGACCATTCAGGTGAACCGGCATCGTGACAGTGCCCGGTGATCACAGCGAAGCTTCGCGATACCCCGCGATAGGTCAACGGAATGCCTGCAAGCGCAGGCACAGCAATCGCGGAACTGACGCCCGGAATCAGTTCCACTTCAATGCCGTGTTCCAACGCAAGTACCCACTCCTCTGCGCCGCGTCCGAAGATCATGGGGTCGCCGCCCTTCAATCTCGCTACAACTTTGCCGGAGAGCGCGTGCTGCCGGATAAGATCAAAGATTTCTTCCTGTGTTTGCTCCTGCTCACCGTGTAGCTTTCCGACATAAATACACTCGGCCCCGGGCTTTGCAAAAGCCAGAGTTCCCGGATCGACCAGCCGGTCATATAAAACCACGTCCGATTGCTGGAGCGCGCGCACGGCTTTTAGCGTCAGAAGTTCCGGATCGCCCGGCCCCGCGCCGATCAGATACAACTTGCCGCGTTTCTTTTCCATCTACACGTTTCGACGAGGCTGGTGGCCACGTCGCACAGAAAAGCGGCGCCGGAAGCCCTCAGTTCAACTGAACAGGCCGCTGACGGTCTCGAACTCGTATCCCTCATCCCGCAATACCGGTATCAGCCTCTTCACGGCTTCGAGAGTCTCGGAAATGTTGGGCTTCGGTCGCACTGCGCGGCCGTCGTGGAGGCATACAATGCCGCCTGGCGTTATCGCGCCGGTAATGCGCTGCACAATGCGGCGGGCGGGCAAACTCCAGTCATTGCCGATAACTGTCCACAGCACAGCCAGCAGCGATAGCTTGGCCTGGACCGTACCCATTCCGAACCAACGCAAGCCGTAGGGCGGGCGCAACATCGTCGGCGTGATGCCGGTTTCGGCGGTGATGATGCGCTGCGTCTCCGTAAATTCCCGCTCAATGAAGCGCGGTGATCGCAAAGGCAGATACGGATGCGAGTACGTGTGATTTCCGATTTCGTGGCCGGCCGCCGCCACTTTGCCGGCAATAGCGGGATGGCGCTGCACGTTTTTTCCACAAAGGAAGAACGTTGCCCGTATTTCGGCTTGATCCAAAAGGTCTAGGAGGTGCAGCGTTCCCTCGCTTGGGCCGTCATCGAAAGTGAGTGCCAGCGAGCGACGCCGCCCGGGTCCGCGATAAATCGTGGGCCCAAAGAGTTGAGAGGACTTCGACAGGGTCCCGTAGGCTGCGACGGCGGAGACACTTCCCAACAGGGCTCCCGATGTCAAATACGTTGCAGTCGCACGACGCATGTTCAACAGGCTAACATTTTTTCATTTTCGGTACTTAAGTACCTCCAAGGAGTACGGGGTGCACTTGCGCATGCCGCTTGGCTCCGTTCCGGATTTCTGACGTACCATGGGGGTACCGTTGCCTACGCTGTATCTTAAGCATCTGGCGGCAACCCGCTGGTTCCACTGGATCAATTTCCCGCTGTTGTTCCTTAT
>JAFARV010000469.1 GCA_019245255.1 Acidobacteriaceae bacterium
CAGGTAACGGGCTACTTCGCGCCGACCAGCAGGTTTGGTTCGCCGCTCGATTTCATGCACTTTGTCGATTGTTGCCATCAGGCAGGCATGGGCTTGATTGTTGATTGGGTGCCGGGGCACTTTCCCAAGGACGCGCATGGTCTCGCATACTTCGACGGAACTGCACTTTACGAGCATGAAGACCCGCGTCTCGGAGAGCACAAGGATTGGGGCACTCTGATCTTTAACTATGGCCGCAACGAAGTGAAGTCTTTCCTCATTTCGAACGCGCTGTTCTGGCTGAAGAAGTACCACATCGATGGCCTGCGCGTGGACGCGGTCGCGTCCATGCTTTACCTCGACTACTCACGTAAAGCCGGAGAGTGGGTGCCAAACCGCTATGGCGGGAACGAGAACCTGGAAGCCATCGAACTTCTGCGGAAATTCAACGAAGTTGCGCACCAGGTGCCCGGCACGGCAACATTCGCTGAGGAATCGACAGCATTCACGGGTGTGTCACGGCCCGTGTGGGCCGGTGGACTCGGCTTTACGATGAAGTGGAACATGGGGTGGATGCACGATATGCTCCACTACTTCGAAAAGGATCCGATTCATCGCAAGTACCACCAGAACGCAATCACCTTTAGCATGGTTTATGCGTTCACGGAAAACTTTGTGCTCCCCATCTCGCACGACGAGGTGGTCTATGGCAAGCGCGCGCTGCTCGACAAAATGCCCGGCGACGAATGGCAGCGTTTTGCGAATGCCCGTGCGTTCCTCTCGTACATGTGGGGCCATCCCGGGAAAAAGCTGGTCTTCATGGGAGCGGAGTTCGGGCAAACGTCGGAGTGGAATTCAGAGTGCGACCTGCAGTGGTGGCTGCTGCAGTTCCCGATTCATCAGAAGTTTGGCAAGTTTTGCGCCGCACTAAACGCGCTCTACCGGAGCGAGCCCGCACTTCACCAAGTGGATTTCCATTGGGCCGGATTCGAGTGGATCGACTTCCACGACAGCGATAACTCGATCATTTCGTTTATTCGGCGTGCCAAACGAAAAGACGATTACCTGGTCTTCGTTTGCAATTTCACTCCAACTCCACAACCCTCCTATCGCATCGGGTTCCCGGAGGTCGGCGGTCACCGCGAGCTCTTTAACTCGGATGCCGAGATCTTCGGGGGCAGCAATATGGGCAACGCCGGATACATCGAAGCGGTGCCAGGGCAATCACACGGCCGCCCGGCATCGGCTTGCATTACGATACCCCCGCTGGGCGTAGTTGTGTTCAAGCCCACCCGGCCGCTCCCTGAAATTACTCCGCAGGAGCCGATCGGACCCAGCGGAGCGGGAACGGGCGACGCTCCAGCTTAAATACCCACTTGCGCGTCCAGACTGCGCCACAAATACCAGCTCGCGATGGAACAGTAGGGCCGCCATTTCTCAGCGAGCATTGCCAGCTCGGCAGGCTTAGGCATATCGGCAAGCCCGTAAGCCTTCCTGACTGCATTCCGGATTCCGAAATCGGTGAGTGGCATGACATCCGGCCGCTCGAGGGCGAACATCAGAAACATCTGGACGGTCCAGACGCCGACACCGCGAACCTGGCACAGTGTCTCAATGATTTTCTCGTCCGGTAAATCGGGGAGTCGCCGAAAATTGATTTCGCGCCGGGCGACACGCTCCGCCAGGTCGGTCAGAGATGCGATCTTCTGACGTGAGAGGCCGCAGCCTCGTAATTCTTCGGCGGTGAGCTTCAGGAACGCGGTCGCGGTGAACCGTCGACCGGCAGCCTTCTTCAGACGCGCAAAAATCGTTCCCGCAGCCTTGCCGTTGAGCTGTTGGAACGTGATTGACCGGGCCAGCGTCTCGAAGGAAGGTTCCCGGGCAACAAGGTTATAAGGCCCCACGCGCTCAATAATGTTCGCGAGTACGGGGTCGGCATTCCGGAGGTGCGTGGTAGCGGCTATCATCACGGGTATTAGCTGGGAATTAAAATCATAACGAACATGAGTAGTTACAGACCGATGCGTTTCGCGGTGACCGGAGCCCTGATTTTCGCCTCTAGTGCCTTGCTATTAGCTTGGCAGTTGCCAGGGCCTCGGCCAGAGCAGGACCAGGGCGCGGGCGATGAACCGGTCATCCGCATCAATGTCGATCTGGTTAATATCTTCTTCAACGTTAAAACGAAGAAGGGCGGCAGGCTGGTTCCAGGCCTCAACAAGGAAGACTTCAAAATCTTCGAGGACAGCAAGGAACAGACCATAAAAGCATTCACTCGGGAGTCAGATTTGCCGCTGACTTTGGGTCTGTTAATCGACATCAGCGCCAGTCAAGAGAACCTGATCGAAATCGAGCGGCAGGCTGCAAGTCAGTTCTTTTCAACAGTTATACGTCCTAAAGACGAAGCTTTTCTGATTTCGTTCGGTAAAAGCACGGACCTGTTGCAGGATTATACGAGTTCTCCGAGGTTGCTTTCCTCGGCATTGAAGGACCTGCGCGGCGACGGGCAAACGCCGATGATCGCCGGCAGCCCGGTACCCGTGAACACCGGCCCTATTGGCGGTTCGATCGGTACCCCGAAAGGCACCCTGCTCTTTGATGCCGTCTACCTGGCTTCGGACGAAAAACTGAAGAGGGAGGTCGGACGCAAGGCGCTGATTCTGATCACGGACGGCGAAGACCAAGGCAGCACATACAAGATCCACGACGCGATCGAGGCGGCACAGAAGTCCGATGCGATCATTTACAGCATTTATTACGTGGATCGTGGATTTTACGCCCAGTATGGTGCGGGCGTAGGCGGCGGCGAGGGTGACCTACGGAAAATGTCTGAGCAGACTGGCGGGCACGTGTTCAAAGTCGACTCAAAACACCCTTTGAATCAGGTCTTCCAGGAGATTCAAGACGAACTACGAAACCAGTACTCGATCAGCTACACGCCCGTAAGTACCTCCCGCGATGGGTCTTTTCGTCGCATCGAGATCAAAGTGGATAATCCGGAGGACCGCGTCCAGGCTCGGGAGGGCTACTTCGCTACGAAGAACGATGCTGAGTAGTGTGGTCGCGTGACGCCAGATATTCCTTAATCGCATCCCGCAGCGGCGGCATTGGGGCAATTCCCGCAGCTTCCGCCTTTGCATTGGAAAGAGCCGAGTACCTGGGACGCCTGGCAGCAGTCCTATATTCCTTTTCATCGGTGGGCGTAAGGGAAGGCGATAGTCCCGCAAGCTCGAAGATCAGGCGGGCGTAGTCGTACCAAGAGATCGGTTCGCCGCCGCCCAAGTGAAACAGGCCGCCCAGCCCCTTTTCGACCATGTCCGCCGTTCGTGCGGCGACGGCGGGCGCGTAGGTGGGCGAGGCGACGTGATTCTGCACCACTCGGATCGGATTTCCGCTGTTGGCTAAACGGAGCATCAGCTCGACAAAATTGCCGCGCGGTGTAAACCTTCCGCCCGGACCGAATACACCAGAGACCCGCAGGATCAGGGGATTATCCAGATAAGCGCTGGCGTAGATTTCGCCAGCAAGCTTCGAAACAGCGTATGCGCCAAGCGGATGGGGCGCATCGGTTTCAACGTATGGGCTCCGCTTTGCGCCGTCGAACACGTAATCGGTGGAGTAGTGGACCAACTGCGCATTGGCTTGCCGGCATGCGAGAGCTAGGTTCCTAACCGCAAGCGCATTTGCCTCGAGTGCGGCCAGCGGTTCGCCTTCTGCGATATCCACCTGGTTGTAAGCTGCTGCATTTACGACAAGCGCTGGATCTGCCTGAGCAATGGCGGCTTCTACACGAGCAGCATTTGTTATGTCGAGCGATCTGCGATCGAACCGCCAAACCTTCCAGCCTCTCCGCTCAAATTCACGGCAAAGCTCGACCCCGAGTTGGCCGCCACTGCCAACAAGTACAACCTTCCGTTCCATTCATATGGAAGGATAGCTGAGTGTGCCGGGGCGGCGAAACGGGCTCTATCTGCGGCCCGCACCAGCCATCGAGAACTCAGGTACCTGTTCACCAAGCAGGCGCGCCCGCAGTGTCATCAGGCTCTGCAGCCCGGTGAGAACTTGTTCGACACGCACTTCTATGTGCCACATGTCGTCCACGTTGCGGGTACATGCGACCACCTCGCCAAGAAGCATCGTGTCGTTGTACTCCACGGTGATCGCGGTCGAAATTGGCAAGCGCTGCTGCGAGACGATCTGCGCGCGTTTTCCCTGTATGCCGTCAAACTTGCATGGAATGCTATCGCGTTGTCCAGCATGAACACTGGATGCGACCTGAATGATTGCGCGGTTGGGAAGATCTGAGAATATCGTGTTCACAACCAACTAATCGGCGGGCAGGCGGAGAATCTTTAGGGGAGTTGTTGAAAAAATTCGAAAACAGCGCGGCGGGCGTAGATAGACGAACGAAGGTCGCGAAACTCCGGTCGAAAAACAGCTCAGAATCCCGGGCCGATGAAGAACCACAACGACGCGGCAACTGCAATCGGTAGCAGCAGTTCCAGAAAGGTCCGAATCGACAAGGACACCTGATTCCTTTCCGGCTTTTCCGGAAGTGGAGCACTCTCTTGCCGGGCGCGTGCGCGGTTGGCGACTCTGCACTGCACATCGCTCGAATGGCCCTGCAGAGCACGCACAAGTTCTTCTCTGCCCCTCTTATCGGCAATGAGAATCGTCGCGGAGTTCACGCCCCGAGTGTATTCCTGCAAACGGCGGCGAAGGTCCGGCGGAACGTCGGAAAGCGAATGGTAGACGCGAGTCTTGTCGGAAGTGGCAATAAAGATCGTCGAGCTTCGTGTGGTCAGCCGTGTCATCGTAGCTCAGTCACCCAATGCGCGCATGCGTTCGGCAGGAAACTCCTGTATACCGGTACCAGCGTTGGCCAAAGTGGCCTGAATAAACCCCAGAGCGGCCTTCGAGAGGGACTTGTCCTTTCTATATATCAGGCCAAGACGGCGGATCATAGGTTCGGGACCGAGCGAAACACATTGTATATCGCCCGCTGCGATTTCTTCCTGGCAATTGGAGCCAGCAAGAAAGGAAATCCCGAGTCCCGCCATGACGAAGCGCTTAATCATTTCCGTCGAATCGAGCTCCATGGAGACGTTCAGTTCGTCAATCACAGCATCCAGCCAGGTATTCAGTCTCGCCCGCGTAGTCCCACCCTTAGGAAGGAGTACCTGTTCTCCTTTCAGGTCCTCTGGCGATACCCGTTCGTGAGATGCAAGAGCGTGGCCGGCCGGAACAAGCAATTTAATCTCATCGGAGTGAATTTTGACGGCCTGCAATTTTTTTTCCTGAACCGGGAGCTGAGTAATGCCGAAATCGGCCTGGTTGTCGACCACCGCCTGGACTACCCGGGTACCATATGCGCGATCGACCAGAAGTTGGACATTCGGAAACTGTTTTTTGAACTCAGCGAATACCGTGGGAAGAACGTAGATGCAAGTAGCCTCATTGGCGGCTATGACGAGTTCGCCGCGGGGTACCTTTTCGAGTTCGTTGATGGTGTCCTGGGCACGGCGGCGCAGGGCCAAAATCTGTTCCGCATGCTCAGCAAAAATGCGCCCGGCCATGGTGAGGGAAATCCGGGTTCCCAGCCGTTCAAACAGGGTTGTATTCAGTTCCTGCTCCAACTGGCGGATCTGAGCACTGATTGCCGGCTGCGTACGGTAGCACGTTTGCGCCGCTTTGGAGAAGCTCTTCAGGCGGACGATCTCCAGGAAAGTATGGAGTTGATCGAGATCCATGAACCGGCCGCCGCCATTTGTCGACGGCGCTACACTTTGGAAGCCAATTGTAGCAGTTATCGCGAGTTCGCTTATACGGTTGAAAAGAGATTTTGATAACGGCCGTCAGGGACTGGACTCGTTGTATCCTAATTCTCTTTTTTCAGGACCTTCACTCCACTCGGCAGATCGAAGATTCCCTTGGGCAAGGGTGGATTCACTTCGACCTTATCGGCAAACATCTGAAATGCCTTGTAGCCATTTCTATGGAGCTCAATTGTAAAGGGCCACATAACGCCGCCCCCGGCATCGCGGTACTTGTCGTAATCTGTCTCGGCATCGTCGTGAGCCCTCGTTACGGGGTCAAGCCACTGGTAGGTTTCGCGCAAAGGAAGCTTGGTGTTGAAATCGAAGTAGACGCGGATGGTGCGTTCTTTGGCGTCGGTGATGTCGACGACCTCGACGTGCCGGCTGAGATAAACGTCGGAACCGATGTAATCAAATTGCATTCCAGGTTCTTTCAGCCGGGTTCGAAGAATGTAGAGCACATCATTTTCAGTACTGCGGGAATACCGCTCCCACTGTTCATCGGATATCGGTCTGGCTCCGCGGAAAGTGACATCCCAGCCCTGATCGGACAGATAAAGGTAAGAGTAGTCGAGCTTTTTTCCGAGCAGCTCGCGCTCGCGCACGCGCAGCCCGGATCCGTTTGCGGCGGGCAGGTATTCGACGTAAACCTTCGCCACGTCCTCACCACTCATCTGGTCGTGGAAGAAGCCGTAAATGCGGCCGCTCGCCACCCGGCTTTGCATGTTCAGGAAACGATCTCCGCCCAAAGCAGCGACTGCGGCATCGATCACCTGCCGGGCTTTATCGGGCGGATTTTGGGCGGGTGCCGGGATGACCAGGGAGGCGCACACTCCCACGGCAAGGAAAAGACAGGATAGCTTCAAACTGTTTTGAGACTCCTCAGGCACAGACTATGGAACGAACGGAAAAGGCGGGCTCGGGCATGTCGTCGCGAGCGTGAATAGAACCGCCGCGCTTGCGCAATTCGCCGCCTTCGCGATGGCTTAATTTTGCCTGGATCTCGGCAATGGTAGCTATGGCGACCTGCTGAGGGCCATCTGCCCCTATGTCGAGGCCCATGGGCGCATGCAGAACCGACTCGAGCCGCCGCACATCAACACCCGCTTCCTGTAAAAGGGCATCGCTTCGTTTGCGGGGGCCGAGGACACCCACGTAGCGGGGCGGGTTGGAAGCCAACTCACGCAGCACATCAAGGTCTTGAGAGTAGCTGTGGCTCATCAATACGGCTACAGTCCAGTCGTCAACTGAAAGTAGGCCAGCTCCAGGAGTGCGAATGGAGACGCGATTTGCAAGCGGAAATTTATCGGTCCGAGCATAGTGTGCGCGGCCGTCGTACACTTCGACAAGCCAGCCGAGATAACGGGCCAGCACAGTGAGCGGAATTGCATCGTCGCCAGCCCCAAAGATCAGGAGACGGATGGGAGGTGTGATCGTTTCGACAAAACGGCCACCCCCCGGCAGAGTGTGTTCGAGGGTAAGCGCGCAGCGATCGCGGTGAACCTCTTCGATGGTATCGAGCATATTGCGTTGCCCCGGCTCGAGCCGCTCAAGAAGCACGTGAACGATGCCATTGCAGCCAAGCCCGAAACCCGAGCCGATCTCGCCTTCAGGCGTTGTATCGTACCTGCGCAGCGTTGGACCCGCTTCGGTTAACCACCATGCTTTACTGACCAGATCGTGTTCGAGGCACCCGCCGCTGATCGAGCCCGCGCGCTGCCCTGCCCGCGTAAGTAACAGACGCGCGCCGGGCAGGCGATAGGAAGAGCCTTGCGTCCTGACAACGGTAGCCAGCACTGCGGACTCACCGGCGCGCTGAGTAACGCGCCAGAGCTCGAGAATCTGATCGAGTTCGCTCATGGAGGATCGTCTCCCTACAGGTTACCCATTGCCACGCGGGTTGTGGAGTGGCGGACCCGGATAATAAACATATGAGCATCGGCAGACTGCTTGTTTTCGCCGGCCTGGCAATTGCCGTCTTAGGCGCAGTTCTGATGCTGGGCGAACGCGCTAATCTCCCGTTTGGCCGTTTGCCGGGCGACATTGTCTGGCGCGGACGAAACAGCACGGTCTATTTTCCCTGGGTGACGTGCCTCATTCTCAGCGTTGTGGCATCGCTCGTGTTATGGTTGATCGGTCGTTTGCGTTAATGACTTTTCTTATGAGATGCATAGCATTCTGGCTCCGCTTCGCAATGGGTTTGAGTTGTCTTGCGCTGCTCTCGCAAGCGCAGAATTCGGACGACGATCAAAAGCTTCGAAGCCTGATCCAGACGTACGCGGATTCGATCGACCGCGCTGATACGGCCGTGGCCGATCAGATCTGGTCGAACTCCTCAGAGGCGACTTTCATTCACCCGCTTGGCGAAGAACATGGCCGCGCCCAGATTGAAGAGGACGTGTACCGGCGCTTAATGGGCGACACGTTTTCGGAACGAAAGCTTGTTCCCAAGGACGTCTCTGTGCATGTATATGCGGACACAGCCTGGTCTGAATTCAATTGGGATTTCTTTGCCAGGATGCGGAAAGATGGCAGCCCCTTTCACTCGCAAGGCAGGGAAACGCAGATCTATCACCGCGAAAAGGGCAAATGGCGCATCGTTCACGTTCACTATTCTGGTGTACCCGACAGTCCAAGCAGAGGGTCCTAGGTTAACGAACCGTGCCGATACGGTTTAAGGGCCAGAAGACAAAGACAGCTTTGCCGTAAATGTAATTTCGCGGTACAAAGCCCCATGCGCGACTGTCGTTGGATGAACTTCTGTGGTCGCCGAGTACGAAGTACTGCCCTGGTGGAACCACGCGAGCGGAATAGCTTCGGTCATCGCGATACTCGGGAGGAACGTAATTCTCCTGCAGCTTTTTGCCATTCACGATAACGTAGCCGTCGTCTACGGCAACCGTGTCTCCGGGTAATCCAATCACACGTTTAATGTAGGATTCCGACAGGTCTTCCGGGAAGTAGAAGACGACCGTATCGCCGCGTTTGATGTCGCCCAAACCAAATTTATAGCTGAACTGGTTGATGAACAGGCGTTCCTGATCGTAGAGGCTAGGCATCATGCTCGTGCCTTCCACCTTTACGGGGCGATACAGGAAGAGGATGACCAGAACAGCGATGAGCACGGAGAGCATCAGATCGCGCACCCACGCAACAGTAGTTACTAGCGTGAAGCGCGACGAGTCCGCTTTCTCGCCTACACCTGAGGCTACAGACACAACAGCTTGAGAGGCCGGCTCGCTCATAACAGGCACGTAAAACTAATTTTCGCAGACCACGGCCCGCGCGCGGCGAACCACACGTCTCGTGAGATCTCGTTCGGAGACAGTTCCGTCCAAATACTTCGGAGAATTGGACGAACGAAGCGGCTTTTCGTTTACCAGGATTTAGCGGGTGGCCAATTCGCGTTCGGCGCGGAACCAGTGGTCCTGGTGAGAACCATGTTGGCAGCCAGTTGCTAGCCAATACGAGTAGGCAAGCTGCGCAATTTCATACCTGCTGGGCGACGTTTTACGGGGCTCGTTCGCGGCCGTGGCAGTGCTGGCATCATCTGCGATTTGAGACGCGGACTCGAGCAGCGCTTCAGCGGACTCGCGCACCAACGCAGGCGCCGCGCCGCCGACCGCCAGGACCTCTTCCTGAGCGACCACCTTGCGGTGCCTCTTAGCTGGCGTCGTTTCACCAGTCTCGTTCTTCGGGTTGTCAGACCTTGAGGTGCGCGCCGCCACAGCCGACTCACTTGCCATTGCCGATTCCGGCGCTGGAGCGGCCGCTTCGTTCGCGATCTTGTGTGTCTTTTTCGAAGTCTTTTTAGACTGCATGCCAGCTATTGTAACTGCTACAAACAAGTTTGTCACGGTTTGTTGCGGACCGGAAAAGCCCGTAGAAGGCCCTAAACAAGCATGTTCCGTGTAAACCCTTACATTTACGTTGCGTATAATTGTTAGAGAGTGCATCAGTTCGACAGGAAAATCACGCTCGGGCGCTTACTCGCCCTGCTGTGCCTGTTTTCACTGTTGTTGGTGTCATTTGCGGCTCCTGTTCACAAACACGATGCGACCCACGAGGGTGCTTGTGTCTTTTGTCATGCGACACAGCGCGCAAGCGTTGTTGCGATTGCAGCCGATGCCGGCAAACCTCTGGATGCCGCAGTTTTCGAAATTGCCTTTTCCGACCCTGCGCACAAGTTGCCGGATGCCCCCGAAGTCAGGTACATCCCTCGCGCTCCGCCGTTTTCACTCCTTGCTGCCTGACTTACTGACTCGTTAGCTCGATGTGCTGACAGCAGTTGTTCCGCGATTTAGAAGGAGTTTCATTTGAGAAGTAAAATCATGCGGCTCGCGTGGGTCGTTCTTACATGCGTAGCCTGCAATGGAACCGGCCGTCTTGCGTTGGGCGCGCAGGCCACCGGCACCGGCGGCACTTTGCAGGGTATCGTGACCGATCCCACCGGCGCCGTTATTCCAAATGCGGTGGTGACCCTCAGCAATGGAGTTACATCATACGATTGTTCGGCGAAATCGGGAGCCGACGGAAGTTTCCGGATAGCGAACATTCCTCACAATACATACCAGCTTGAGATCTCTTCGCCAGGGCTGCAGAACTACAAGCAGACGATTGACATCAGGACTGCTGTTCCGATTCAGATCAAAGCTGTCATGGCACTTGCGAGCGCGAGTGAAACTGTCACGGTCTCGGCTGCGGCGGAAACGGTCGAGAACGTGCCATCGGCTCACACCGATGTCAGTCAGAATCTGATATCGGATCTGCCGATTTCAGGCACAGGGCAAGGTCTCAGTGACGCCATTACGTTGACATCCGGCAGTGTGGTAGCGGACTCGAATGGCTTTTTCCACCCTCAGGGCGACCACGCTGAAACCAGCTACATGGTCGACGGGCAGATGATCGGTGACCAGCAGAACAAGACGTTTTCCACCCAACTGCCTTCGAATGCGTTTCAATCGTTGGAATTGGTGACCAGTTCGCCAAGCGCTGAATATGGCGGCAAGACAGGGCTGATCGTAAACGCGCAAACGCGCTCAGGACTGGGGAGTAAGCCAACAGGAAGCCTGGATCTGTACTACGGCAGTTTCGGAACAATGGGTGAGGACGCAACCTTTGGCGTTGGCGGCGAGCATTGGGGCAACTTCATTGTGCTTGATTCGAGCCGAAGCGGACGATTCCTGGATTCACCCGAGTTCCATCCTTTTCACGATATCGGCAACACGGAAACGATCTTCGATCGGGCGGATTATCAGCCTGGCGCGCACGATTCACTACACCTGGACATGTTTGCCGCACGTAACTGGTTCCAGATACCCGTAACTTACGATCAACCTAACCAGGATCAGCGGCAACAGGCGCGCACGCTAAGTTTCTCGCTTGGTTATCAGCACGTGTTTGGCTCTGAGACGTTACTCTCCATTTATCCCTTTGTGCGTCAGGATCGCGTGAATTACTATCCGAGCGGCGATCCCTTCGATGACACACCTGCCACGATCGGCCAGGACCGCCATCTCACAAACTGGGGCACACGCGCGAATCTCTCGTTTGTAAACGGCATCAATAGCGTAAAGATAGGGACTGAGTTGATGCAGACGCAGTTGGCCGAAAATTTTTCATTTGCGTTAACGGATCCAACATACAATCCAGTCTGCCTAAATACGGCGGGGTCGCCCGTAGCCGCTCCGGGAGTTACAAATCCCGCAGCTTGCGGAGCTCTGGGTTACATCGCAAATCCGGGCCTGGCGCCCGGACTCGTCGCTTACGACCTAACGCGCGGCGGCACTCCTTTTTATTTCCATGGAACGGCGAACATCAATCAGCAAGCCTTCTACGCCGAGGATCAGATCACATTCAGAGGACTGAACATCAATCCCGGCCTGCGATTTGACAACTACGACGGCATTTCGCAGGACCGTCTTGTTGAACCGAGGATTGGAGGATCGTATCTGATCAGGATGACGGGTACGGTTGTGCGAGCGTCGTTTGATCGTACGATGGAAACGCCGTACAACGAAGACCTCGTGCTATCCAGTACAACAGGCGCCGGCGGCCTCGCATCCACTCAGTTTGGGTCTTTCGGGGCCGAGCCGTTACGCCCGGGACACCGGACGCAATATGACGCCGGTCTGGAACAGGGTATCGGCAAGTACGTTCAGATTGAGACCGACTACTTCTGGAAGTTCACCAAAAATGCCTTTGATTTCGACACCCTCTTCAACACACCGATAGCGTTCCCTATCGAGTGGCGGCAGTCAAGAATCGACGGTTTTTCAGCGCGGGTATCGACGCGCAAGATGCGCGGATTCCAGGCGTACACGACAATCGGCCACACTCGGGCGCGCTTCTTCGGTCCTGAGAATGGGGGGCTGATCTTCAATTCGCCCTTAAACACAGGAGTATTCCGAATCGACCATGACCAGGCGTTTCAGCAGACAACTTTCCTGCGTTATCAGCGCGGGAAAGAAGGCCCATGGGCGGCATTTACGTGGCGATACGACAGCGGCGAAGTGGCAGGATCTGTTACGAGTCTCCAGGACGCGCTTGCTTTGGATGCCGATCAGCAGGCGGCAATCGGGTTCCATTGCGGCAGCGTGTATGCAACGGTTGGAAGTCCGATCACTTCATGCTCAGGAGCATATGGGGCGACAAGGCTTGTAATTCCCGCGCCTGGCACTTACAACGCAGATACCAATCCACCCAGAATTGCGGCGCGCAACTTATTCGATGCTTCGGTTGGAATCGATAACCTATTCCACAACGAAAAGGTAAAGACGAATCTCAAGTTGATGGCAGTGAACATCACTGATGAAGCCGTGCTGTACAATTTTTTGTCAACCTTCAGCGGCACACATTGGGTTTCACCGCGAACGTTGCAGCTGAGCCTGGGCTGGGCGTTTTGAGCAAAGGCGAAGCCTGAGCGCCTATAGCGGAATTACATCCGCATAGACCAGGCGAGTCTGTGTCTGGTCGTCCGTTCCGGTCTGATACGTCTCGAATTCTTCGATGCGCAGACGGAACGGGCGTGAACCGCGCGGGGCAGGCAATGTGATCGGCGTCGCCCAGAGCGTGACACCCCCCGGGCCGTCCGTCGCCGTCAGGACCATCGGTGTTGATACGGGTATCCACGCGAGATCGCCCTTGCTGCCTGGCGGCTGCGCTTCGACTGTAACTTGAACGGTCGGCTGGGGCATCTGGTTGAATGTCAATCCGGAAATCGCGAGATTCAATAGCTTGCGATCGAATCCATCGAAGGCGATGCTGGCCGAACGATTGGGGACAAGCTGGACGAAGTCGGCCAGAACGACCCGCGAAAGATGCGCGTCGGGCAGCGAGTTCGGTTGATATCGGGCGAGCGCCAGCCGGATGAACGGGAAATACGCGGTACCGAAATCGATCTCGATGTCGCAGTACCACAGCTTGCGTTCGTTATCGTAGCCGACGGTATGGCCTGCCACAGCAAACGCCAAGTCAGGTGTTTGAGACAACTCGTCCAGCGTCAATCCCATCTCTTTCTTGGCAGCATTGCGGAAGCTATCGAGCAGCGGTGTTGCTTCAGACGGCAGCGGCGGAGCGTCCCAGATGGGATCCATGCCCCACTGCGTCACAAATGGCTTCAGAAAATCCGGCGTCTCAAACGGAGCAAACGTTGCGTGCTGCGGTGGGCTACATTGCCAAAGCACGACTCCGAGTAATTCACCCGCGCCCGATGTGAACCATGGCCGCCCTAAATACACGCGCACACCACCACCCGCTCGCGTGCTGAAATGCCAAGTGCCTTCCTGCTTTTGATCCCAACCGAAGGTAGGCACAACATACAAAACCTTGGGTGCCTTGGGACGCGCGGTGTTGAGAATGTCAAGTGTCACGGGCGTTGATTCGCGCGTGAAGTCGCTCGCCGGCCGCGTGAGACTGTTCGGAAAGTATTCGCGAAACAGGGAGGTCGCGACCGCGGCGTAGGTAACGCTGCGGTACTTGGTGTCGTGGAACTCGTGTTGGCCGTTGATGGCTAAAAGGGTATCCGCCGGACTTACAGGAATCTCAAAAGCGCGAGCGCTTCCGGGTGGCGTTTTTGGCTGTGGGCTGTTGGTACCATCATCAATCACGTCGGTCCATGCCGCTTGCACATCGACTTTGATCGTGCTTTTTCCGCTGATGACAATTTCATCCGTTAGCGTTGCGGTGGTGCCACCGAGTACACGCGTTGACTGCAGACTCTGAAATTCGGGCTGGATTAAAGGTTGGCGGACAGCGTGCACCAGCAGCAGTGTTTTGGGCGGCGTCAACATCCAGTGGCGGCCGTTCAGCGCGAGCTGCTCCAATTGGCTGAGGTTGGGCGGCTTCGCTTCGGCAATCCATTCCCAGAGCGCCATTTTGGAGAGTCCATTGGGCGTTGGATAACAGCTCATGAGGACTTGCACCTGGTCCGCCTTCTGTAACTCAACGGTAAGTACGCGCTCCGTCGCACTCTGGGAAAAGCTCGGCGTAGCGGAACCTTCGACCAATGAAATCCGGAAGGCAAGCTTATCCGGCCACTTACCCGAAAAGGGAACCTTGAACACTGTACCCGCGACAGTTTGCGGGAGATTGAGGAATGCAGCTCCCACGGCGAGTGGATCGGGCAAGTAAGGAAGCTCGAGTTGCGCTTCAGGGTGAGGGACGGGCTGATCGGGATGCGCGGGATCCATACCAAAATCGCCGTCCTTTGCTACCAGCGTCGGATAGATGGCTTTGTCGAGTCCTGTGGGCGTGTCGAACATGCCATGCACCTCGGCAAATTCCTCTGAAACCTTTGGAGGCGCCAGATGCCGCTCGGAGCCACTGGTCGCAGGCGTATTGTAGTTGCTTCGAATCGCGAGCGTCTGCATCGACGCGCCTGGCGAAGTCTCGGGACTGAGCGGCTGCCGCAAAACAACTACAGGCGCGACGATAGGTTCATAACGCAGGTACGGAACTGGTTGAGGTGGAATGCTGAACGAAGCGGGAATGCTCGCGTGCGGGGGCAGACTGTTGCCGGCCAAATCCACTGCCCGGGCACGAATCTGATACGACGCGCCGAAGCGCAGGCGGGGCAGCGTGTGCTTCACCGGTTTGAAGGTGACCACCAGTTTGAACTCGGTTTGCGCGGGATTACCGGGCTGGATGGCAGTGTCGTTCGGCCCGATCGTTTTCCCGATGCGGGGCACGCTGAGACTCCATCCGGCCCAGCGGAACAGAGATTCAGGCAAATAGAGATCCGTCGTGGTGCCGTCCGCAGATTGCGTCGTGGCGAGCGAAATAAATCCCTCGTCCGGTGCGAGCTGCCGAACAATGGCGTCACGGGTAAAGTCGTATGTCCCATCGCGCCAGCAAAGCGAATGCCACTTGCTGCTCATCGAGTCCCACACATCAATTCGATAGCCACGCGTGACGTCTTCGGCCGTGAGCACAGGTCCGCCTTGAGGCGAAGCGTTGATGCTCGTGTTCTGCTGTACGGCGCTCACGAGGCGCTTATGGAGGTTAACGGCTCGATTAACGCGCGTGACCGCGAAACCGGCGGATCGTAACGAAGGGAAACCGAATTCTTGCGCGCTGCCGGCTGTGCGCGTGACAAAATCCAGATACCCCAGATTGAACGCGAAATCAAGCATCTTATGAGCGGCGCCGTCGATGTCAACCTGTATCAGGTCAAAGTTATCCTCGGTGAGCTGAAGCATGCCGTCCGCCACATCCGAGCTCGCTCCGGGCGCGGGGAGGAACGATTTCGTCGCGGAGTCGAGTTGATAGGCGGTCCACGGAGTCATCGGCGGGGGCGCCGACAATACCGGAACGACCTGGATGTTGCCGGAGGCAGGAATGTTCGCAGGGATCACCAGGTCGACCACAATTCCCAGCCTGCGCTCGAGTTCCGGGTATTGAGATAGACGGCTCAAAGCATCGTGAAAATCCAGTTTCGGCAGCTTTTGTGGAGGCAGTGGAGCCGGACTCCCGTCGGCCAGGCGCTTCGACAGGAATTGATGAAACAGGCGCACCTGGTAGAAGTCGGTTGTACTGTCGCCAAAATCGGACGGAATGGCGCGAAGGCCGCGGCCGCTGAGCTCGCGATTCAACCGCTCGTTGATGTCCTGTTCCTCCTGCGGCTGAACGATCGAGATCGGGACCAGGTTTGTAATGACCTTCTTGCGCGTATCTTCAAAATTCAATTGGCCGCGCGTAGGGGGCTGGTCCGGTGCCTGTATTGCAACGGCCTGATAAGCACCCTTCAGGAACGAGTGCACTTTTCGTATGGGGTAAGAGCGGATGTTCAGGTTTGTCTTATCGGGAAGTTGGTACGAGCGTACGTAAGTGGTGGGTTGGAAGAGCGAAGTCCATAATTTTGGCGCGAGCGGAGTAGCAGCATTTCTTGAAACCGTAAATGAGGGTCCGCCCTGAATTTGAACGTTGAACTTAATTGGTCCAATGGTCTTTGGCCAATTGAGGAAGTCTGGAAATTGAGACAGCTCGCCGTCTACTCCGTTGTTTGTTACCAGGCGGGGTGAGACGTAAACCGACAGCCTGAGCTTGTTACCTGCGGCAGTGAACCCGTTCGGCAGGGCCGTCCACATGATATTTCGAATGCTCATGATCAGTGCTCCTCAAGCGGCAAATGCGTCGCAATATTCATCCCAGGCGGCCGGTCCGATCAGGTCCGCAAAAGAAATCACCGGGTCGCCAAATTCGCGCCTGAACGAAAGCGTTACCGAGGCGCTAAAGAAGAGCACATCGACTTCAACCGTTACGGAAGCTTCTCCGGCGATCTTACATGGCGTGGATCCGTGCGGGAAGTAGTAAGTAAAGCCGAGATAGAACTCAACCGAGATAGTGATGAGTCCAAGCACGCTGGCGGATCCGCCGGCGCGCAAGTAACCTGTAAGCTGAGATGCCTTGGTGGCGAAATCGAGCTTCAGGTACACGCCCGCCATAATGTGGACGTTCGCGCTCGCGACCACGAGGTCAATGGAAACGTTGGCGCCGAATTCGAGAGAAGCCTCGAGCGCCTCAACACCATCGGGCCCGATTTCAAGCCCGAAGAAGCCGCCGCCTCCGAGCAATGAAACGCTGACCAGGAATGGGTGCTGCCGTTCGCTGAAATGGAAACGGAAGCGGATCGGCTGGCCGATGAACGACAGCTCGAGCGAGGCGCCGAGGCTGATGTTCTCGATGCTGAAAACGCCGACGCCTACCGACGGAATGCCGAGCGTGTAGCCGACAGTTACACCTTGAGAAGTAACTTTAATGTTGGGCGGATCGGAAAAACCGTCCGACGGAATAACACTTTCCAGTGCATTCAGGAAACTCAAGTCGCCGAGGAAACCGATTGTCCCGAGCTTAGCCGTTACGTCGAGCTTCTTACCGGGTCTGGAAGTGAAGTCGAGCGATTTGAAGTGTAGTCCGACGACGTTGAACAGCGACAGATCGAAACTGCGCAGGTGTCCGGTTACAACGGCCTGTGGCGTTGCTCCAGGCTTAATCGGCGTGGTGATTGTGACGTTCAGCGCCAGGTGCCTGGGGAGTTTCGGGTTATCGGGAGCAGTGAAGTTGAGGGATCCGAAACTGCTGCTCCAATTCTTCACCTGCGGCTTCCATCCCAAGGTCGTTACGATCTTATGCGGGAAGCGTCTGGTGACGAATTTCGGAACCTTGTGCGGCGCGTGGCTTACGTCCGCCACCTGTTGGATGATATCGGTGAGTGGAATCACGCCGAGTAACTGCGCGCTCGTGATGCCGCCGAAGTACTGATTGGGATCGAAATTTCCGGAAGCGAAGTTATCGAGTGCCGCACCAGTTCCGCTGACCGTACCAAAGTGGCGCGATAACCCACCGACGTTGAGATCCGGAGTCGCTACTCCCCCGCTCTTATCGGCGCCAAAGCTCACGCCCAAAGGGTTGACGAGTTGGAGAAAGACGCCGCCCTTTTTGAAGCCGTTTGTGACGTAATCGTCGTAATACTTGATGTCGACAGCGCTGGTGCTGCCGGTGATTTCCTGCAGCGCGGGAATGACAACCTGAGCAGCGTCATTTTGATCAAGCAACGGATAGAAGACCGGCTGTTCTATTGGAAGGTTTGTCCCACCAGGGAATTGCAGCGTGCTGAAAGTGACTGTCGCGGTATGTAGCGAGGCATTTTCGTGTGAAGACGATCGCGCAAACGCAATCTGCTGGCCCGCCATGTCGCGTTCGCGGCTACCGGGAGGCGCGCCGGTGTAGTCCGCGATGCCGTTGATCTGTTGTGCTGGAGTCTGGATGACGAAAACCAGTGGCGCAGTAAATTCCGTCTGCCGTTTGTCGCGGTCCGTGCCAATGAGATGAAAGAGAAATTGTGAGCCTCCCACTGTGGGAAAGAAGTGCTGGCCGTTATTGGCATCCAGGTTCGGAGTCACGCGCGTCGTGATATGCACCTGAGTGAAGGGAAAGTTGCGGCCCTTGCCGGGTGCGAACTTGCGCAGGTACCCGTATTGCTTGATCGGCTGTTTGACGACGATGAACTGACGTTGGATAAGATATGCGGTGGTTTGGCCCGCAGGGTTTTCTATAAACTTACGTTCGGTTATGACGACCAGCACAGCACGATGTCCGAAGGGACAAAGAAAACCCTTGAACACAACCTTCACGTAATTGTCGCGGCCCATCGTCGCCTGGTGCCGCCATTCGGCGAGATCGAATGGCCCGGGCGGCGGATTCCACCGTCCGTCCACATCAAGCCAGGCGCCAAGCGAAGACAGCATGAGCTTGGTGACAGGAATCGACTTCGGCGGCAGATCCCGGATGGTGAAGTCGGACGACAAGGCCACGATCTGATCGCGGACGTTGTCGTTCAGCGGCATCAGAAACGGCAGGTTATTGGGTGCGCGCGGAGGCTCCTGAAATCCCGGCGTCCAGATGGCACGAATCTTTCGGCCGGCAGCGTCCCGCTGATCCACGACGGGGACGCCATGGACGGTCTTTTTAACACCGAGCCGGGTGTGCCACAGCTCGGTGTACCCGGCATGAGTAACCGCGTTCATACGGTGTGAGAAGCCGGCGGTCGCACTCGGCGAAATGAATAGATGCCATGGAGCTTCGATCGCGGTCTCGGTAGGCTGCGGCGCGGCCGGCTTCGGAGGATTCTGCGGATTAGGAGGAGGATCGGGCAGCGATGCGGCTTCCGTAACGTTGATGTCGAACCGCTTCCAATCGAGCAGTGTTCGGATGTCGTAGGCGATCGGCTTCGTGCCGGCTTTGAACACGAGCCTGCTTGGACCCGCAGCGAGCGCCTGCACCGGAGGACCCGTCACTGGCGGAGGCAGGATTGTTTCGAGAAACGTTTGTTCGGCGATGTTTTGCGGGGAGTTGAACTGAACGATGATGTAGGCCGGCTGCGACTTGTCGATTGGAACCAGCTTGGGCACGGCACGTCCGCTGCCTGCGAGCGCGAGATTCGTAAAGGTGAATTCGAGCGAAAGGAGGTCCGTGCGCCGCAAAACTGCAACCGCGAAATTGGGGAGTGACACTCTCGGCTGCGTTGCTCCAGGCGAGGCAAGCACTCCCCAACCCGGTGTTGCTCCTGGCTTGCTGGCAAAGTTGAGCTGCGATTGCGCGGTGAGAGGCAAGGGTCTGGCTGCCACACCCTTCAACGGTGCCGCTGCTTGCAGCAGCACTGGAGTGCATGCCACTTTTGTCGGGACACCTTTGCTCGTCGCCATCTGAAATGCAAACGTTCCTTGAGCATCGGCGATCTGAAAAGCGATGCTGCCGGCACGAATCCAGACGGGATTCTGCGACAGACGGGCAGCCAGGAAGGTTTGCCTCGCTTCAAAGTCGTGGACATACAGCGGGAAGGTGAGCGGCAGAAGCAGTTTTTTCCCGTTGGCATCAGTCAGGTGTCCGCCTGGAGCGAGGCTGAGCTTGTTCGCTGCGACTGAGAGCGCCGCCAAAGTATGGTCCACATCGGTGGCCGAGTTCAATCCTGCCTCGATACCGACAGTGCTAAACAGATCGATGCGTGGAATCAATTTTCCAATCGGGATGGACAGCGGGTTCGGCCGCAGACTCCAGTGATATAAGCCGCGTTCGATTGCGATGAGGCAGCGCTTTGATTTCGGGGTGGTACGCAGGCTGGGGTCGCCGGGTTTGAGCAGAAGAATCGAAAAGCTATCCGAGTGCAGCGGTGATGGACTAATGCCTGCGGCAGATGCTAGATTGGACCCCTTGCAGCCGGTCTGCCATGACGGCGTGAAGGTGGCGGACCCTGTTCCATGGATCGTCAACGCGCCCCCGCCAAGTCTGCAGACCTTGCGATTAAAGTGAACGTGCGACGTCAAGGAGGCCGATCCGGCGAGCCAGTCCTCGAGAATCGATTTAGCGTGGAACCCACCGAGCGTCATGCTCATGTCCATCGGCGTTCCGGACGCGCCCTTTGGAAATAGAAGCAGGATGAAATCGGCGGAAAGGCTCGTTCCCGGGTAGAGTGCGCCCTGAAGCTCCACGCGGAAGTTGGTCGTGTCGGGTCCGAATGTCAGTGCCGGCGAGCCTGCGAACCATTTCTCGTCGACGGACCAGACGAGAACGCCGTTCAGCTCGAATCCAATGGAACCAGGCCCTGTAACGATCTGGACGGATCCGAGCGGCGGCTTTGGCACGGGCGCGGGAACCGGCCGGGGGACCTTAATCTTCTTGAGCCAGCCTAGATCACCACGCAGAGCATCGAGGTTAAGCGCCAATGGTCCCGCCTCCTGGGCGGCAGGAGCAAGTGTATGCGAAATTTCCACAGTGTTTCAAGCAGCGATTTAACTTGCCCGTTTGCGGGACGTACTCGCGGCTGGTCCGACGCTGTACGAGCGTATGCAGAGATACGGATCGGAAATGCAAATTTATTGAGGTAACGAACTCCTGAACCGAACGGCCGATATGAGGCATTGGATGGTTCGCCAACTCACTGTGTTCTGTTTTGCCGTCGTCCTGGCACGGGCGGAAGTGCATGCCCCGAGCTTCGGGTGGGTTCATTATCCGGACGGGAACGTCCGGCCCGTGCTCGGGCTGCCAGGAGCGTTCGTGCTTGGGGATGTCTCGATTCACGGCGTCACACAAGCAAGTTTCTCGAAGCAAGGGGGCCTGCTGGCGAGCGCTTCGCGACTGATGCTGATGGCTCCGGACGGGACGATTCAGGGCGACTTTCAAACCTCCGAGGCACGTCCTGTGGTGAATATCGGCGACGACCCGCTATCGGCCATCGCCTGGTTGCCATCGACGCATGAGATCGTGTACCAATCCGCCGATGTCCCCTTGGTATCCGTGATCGTGCAAGATCCTCTGCCCGGTGAGGTCAGCTCGATCGAGCGGCGTGCCGGCAAAGCGATTCTGCACCTGGGAACAACCGGTGCCGATCTAATGAACGCGCTGGTTTCGCTCGATTCCGGACAGCTGCTGTCATGGCAAACGGCACCTGCATTCGAGACGCCCTCGTCGCGTTACGCCAAGGTGCTGGGCATCGACAGCAAAGAGTCTCAATCCTTGCATGTCGAAGCGATTGGAAGCGGGTGGGTCCATGTTTGGCAAAACGGCGTGGGAAGGCAGTGGGCGGTTAACAGCAATGCTGAGCCGGCCGTGTTCGAATTGCCCGCCGGAGGTGCGAAGTGAAAGCGCACAGCCGGTTGGTCGCGTCGTGCGCGATGAAGGTACTCTGCGCGCTTGTCTGCCTGTGCAGCGCGATTTGCGCTCAGGACATTGCCGGCACGGTGACGGGGGTTACGGGGAATGGTCCTGGAACGGCGCTTGGCTCGTCGTATACCTTTACCGGCACCACACCGGTGGGATCTGCCAGCAGTGTGGTGGTGCAGTTAAAGAACGCATCTGCATATCCAGTTGAAATCGTCGCGGCAACGGTAAACTCGACCAGCGCCGCCACGAGCCCAACCAGCCCAAACTTTACGATCAGCGGTTTAGCGATTCTGAAGACGCTTGTCGCCGGGGACGCGACCAGCTTCGACGCGATGACGATCTCATTTACTCCGCAGAGCACTGATGCTGTGACCGGATATCTGCAAGTGACCTATGAAATTCAGAAGAACGGGTGCACTCTCGCGAGCCAGGATCCTACAACGGCGTGCCCGTCGCAGACGGTAATGCTGGCCTCATTTTCCGGAACCGGAGCCCCGGCCCAGTTCACGCTTTCTGCCGGCGGAACGGTGTTGCAACCGAATAGCCCAACGCCTATGAGTTTCGGCAATGTATCAACAAGCGCTTCGAACGCAATCTCATTTACGCTGACGAACAATACAGCGACGGATCTGCAGGCGCCTTCGATTACGTTACAAACGGAGCTGTACAACAGTACGGCGTTCAAGCTGGATACCTCGACGATACCGTTGACCATTCCGGCAAATAGCTCCGAAACGTTCACTGTGACATTCGCACCCGGTCAAACCGGGCAGTCGAACGCGACGTTGCTGGTCGGGTCATTGAATTTCCCGCTCACCGGAACGGGCGTCGTCATCGCGGACATTGACGCTCTTCAGATTTCGTATGTGGACAGCACGGGTGTGCGCACGCTTCCGCAAGCCGCCAGTCCTATAGATTTCGGCCAAGTCACAGCCGGTGCAAACGCCTCCGCGACGCTGAAGTTCACAGTTACGAATCCGTCAACGTCGTGGAACGCCGTGACCCTGAGCACATTGGCCTTGACCGGCGTGGGCTTTTCATTAACCGGCGCACCCGCGGCGCCAATCACTATTGCGCCTGGACAGTCCATTACGTTCGCACTCACATTTACTCCGACGGATAAGGGCACGTATACGGGAGCGTTGGCGATCGGCACAAGGCAGTTTTCGTTGACCGGCGCTGCGATCAGCTCGCCTCTGCCGGATTTCACAATAACAGTTGATCAGCAGCCGCTTGCCAGTCAACAACAGGTTCACTTATCGGTTCAGCTCGGCGCCGCATCACCAGTCGCGGCGATCGGACAGGTGTCGATGACCTTTGC
>JAFARV010000666.1 GCA_019245255.1 Acidobacteriaceae bacterium
CGGGATCGGGTTTCAACGTGACGTATCCCCAGCGCACCATTCCCGGCAAGTTCGCGGGCGTGCGCGCGAGACGGTGCAGTTCGCGAACGCTCACGCCGTGCTCGCCGACAAACCGCATGCAGTTCTCCCACATTGCAAGCGATACCAGCCACGGTGCGCGCAGTGCGCCGGGAGTTGCGCCGTGGTTTGTCGTCCGATGCGGAATCCGATGCTCGGCCTCATTGTCGAACTCGATCGTAAACGCAACCAAAGCACAAGAGAGCGAGGCATGCAAAGGCAGACGGCGAGTCCCGGCGGTGTCTCTCGAAGCAAAAAGCGCTGGAAGGATGGTGGGCACTAGAAACTGAATATATCGGACACAGTTTGAAGGGGATGCGTAGGCAGCACTCCCGGGTGGCGTGCTGAACCGCTCGCTCAACGTTCCTGGGATTGAGGGAATTTGACGCGCAATGTCGCTTTCCCGTTTGAGCAGATGCACTCGGCTCGAGCACGCAACAGAGAGGGACTTCATGAACACAACAAGAAAATATTTGCGCATTTACATTCGTTTGGGAGTGGCGGCGCTGCTTGCAGCAGTACCGGGCTTCGGGGCGAGTGTCAGCTACACGTTCTCACAAGGCGGTTGGACCGATTCACTCGGAGACACCGGTATTTTGACAGGAACATTCACCGGCACACCCCAAGCGAGCGGCGCACTACAACTCGCAGACTTGACCAGCTTTCAAGCGGATTTCCACGAAAATGGCCCATTAGATCAAAACACATTTATATTCAACCTGCCGAACGCCACAAACTTCACTTACGATCCGGGGACCGGATTGCTCGATTTCGCGGCTGGAAGCGGTGTGTCGGGCATACAGGTTTGTTCTGGCGGTGCTGATACAGCTCAGGTTTGCTTCGGTATTCGGCCGAACAGCGGAGTGGGGACACCCCTTAACGGCTTTTTTGTAGATCAGCCGAAGTTTCCGCAAGAGACGACAAGAATGGGGCCAAGCGTGACGCCGGCAGCGGCGGCTGTCCCCGAGCCAACTAGCATCGGTCTGTTCGCAGCCGCGGGTCTCGCTCTGTTGGGATTCGGAGCAATGAGACGACAGAGGTTCGGCCGACGAGTTCTGTAACAACTTTCGATATATCATCGGTTTTGAGGTCAGTGCCGAACGTACCCGCAACGGTGGGCATCCCGGCCGCACCCGGCGGCATCGAAGCATAGGAACGCTGATTATGCATGCCTGTGAACACATCAAAGAAGCGACCGATCTAAAGCCATCGAAACACGTATGTGAAGACTGCATAAAGACGGGGGATCAATGGGTACATCTACGAATGTGCCTCACCTGTGGACATGTCGGCTGTTGCGATTCCTCGAAGAACAAGCATGCTACCAAACATTTCCACGCCTCCAAACACCCGGTGATGCGATCGATTGAGCCTGGCGAGACCTGGGGCTGGTGTTACGTTGACGACACGATGTACGATTTGTCACACGGTGTTCAGCACGCTCAGGCCGTTGGATAGGTAGCGGGCTCAAGCAAAACAGATATGGCTTCTTCCCCACCCATCCTTAGTGCTCTCGATGCCCGCACACAGACGTTTCCGACGCTGACGCCAGCACAGATCGACCGAGTCCTGTGTCTGGGTCAAGTGCGCAAAGTCGAACGCGGCGAAATCCTGTTTGAGTTGGGCGACACGAACCTGCCCTTCTTTGTCCTGCTCTCGGGCAGCATGGAAATTGTGCAGCCGGATGTTCACGGCGAACGGCCTATCGCGAAGCATGACCGTCGCGGCGAATTCACTGGCGAAGTAAGCATGATTTCGGGGCAGCGATGCCTTGTGAGAGGTCGAGTCACGGAGCCAGGCGAGTTTATCGAACTTGGAAGCGAAGCCCTGAGATCCCTGGTCGCGCGGGATGCGGAAGTGAGCGAGATACTGCTGCGGGCGTTCATTCTGCGGCGCATCGAACTCATACGGCACGGCCTCGGCAACGTGATCCTTTTGGGTTCGCGCCACTCTGCTCGCACGCTGGAGTTGCGAGAGTTTCTGACCAGGAACGGATATCCCCATACATATGTCGATCTGGATAGCGACCGGACCTCACAGGAATTGCTTGACCGTTTTCAGATAAAGCTGTCGGAAGTTCCAGTAGTGGTTTGCAATGGCCAAACTGTACTGAAGAGTCCGTCTATACAGGAACTCGCGAATTGCCTTGGATTTAACAGCAGCATCGACGGCAAGCACGTGCGCGACGTAATCATCGCGGGGGCTGGCCCGGCAGGCCTCGCCGCAGCCGTCTACGCCGCATCGGAAGGGCTTGACGTTCTGATGATCGAGACTCGCGCTCCGGGCGGGCAAGCCGGATCGAGTTCAAAGATCGAAAACTATCTTGGTTTCCCGACTGGAATCTCCGGACTGGAACTTGCAGCGCGCGCGACGACGCAGGCTCAGAAGTTCGGCGCAAACATCATCATCGCGCACAGTGTAGTGAGACTCAACTGCGACCGGCATCCGTATGAGATTGAGCTTGATGGCGGAGAGCCCCTGCTGGCCCGTTCCATCGTGATTGCGACCGGTGCGCAATACAACAAGCCGCGTCTCAGCAATCTCGAGCAATTCGAAGGAAACGGCATCTATTATGGTGCAACTTACATCGAATCGCAGCTCTGCGAGCGCGACGACGTTGCCGTTGTTGGAGGTGGGAACTCTGCCGGCCAGGCAGCGGTATTTCTGTCGCAAAGCGCCCCCACCGTTCACATGCTAGTGCGGTCAGGCGAATTGAAAAGCACGATGTCCCGCTATCTGGTGCAACGGATTGTCGAAAATCCGCGTATTCAGCTGCATTTCAATACGGAGATTGTCTCTCTCGAAGGCGGAGACCACCTGGAGAAGGTCACGTGGCAGGACAAGAAAACGGGTGAGACTTCCAGTAACAACATCAGGCACGTCTTCGTCATGACCGGTGCATCACCGCACACGGATTGGCTGCGTGGCTGTCTCGCGCTGGATTCTAAGGGCTTTATCCTCACGGGCCGCGACCTCGAATCGCAGCAAGACGGTAATCCGCACTGGCCGCTGCAACGCGTCCCCCAGATGCTCGAGACCAGCCTGCCCGGAGTATTCGCGGTGGGTGACGTTCGAGCAGGCAACGTTAAGCGCGTTGCCTCCGCCGTGGGTGAGGGCGCCATCGCCATCCACATGGTGCACCGAGTTCTCGCTGAGTTGTAGCAACACTCTCCACCTTTGGGTTGATGTCCAGATCGACCGCCCTGCCCTAGAATAAGGAAAATCCTCGCTTTCCATGAGATTTGCTCGTCTGGTCGCACCTGCCGTGGCTTCGTGCCTGCTCGCGCATGCCGCGAATAGTGTCCAGCCCCCGCAAGAGAAGCTTTGGGAACTTCGGAATCTTGGCAAAGCCTTCTATGAGAATCCTGACACGCATCTGCAGGCGGTCGACACGCTAAAGGCGGCGCTTGATCTCGTGCCGAACTCCGTCGAAGAGCGCATCAATTACGGACTCGCGCTGCTGCGCGCCGGCCGCAATGAGCAAGCGGTTGCCGAACTCACACAAGCTCAGAAACAGGACGCCTCGCTTCCTTATACCTGGTTCAACCTGGGCATCTACTACAAGCACTCTGGCGACTACGACAAGGCGATTGAGCAATTTCGCGGAATGATCCGCCTGACTCCGGATGAGGCGAAAGCACACTACAATCTCGCTTCTATCTTTCGTGCGAAAGGCGACAACGAGGCGGCATTACCGGAGTTTCTGGAGGCCGAGAAACTCGACCCATGGCTGGCTGGTCCGCATTTCCAGCTCTTTACGATGTATCAGCGCATGGGCAAACACGAGGATGCCGCCCGCGAGCGGAAGCTCTTCGAGGCAGCCAAGCAGCGGAATGAAGGCGCCGCTGTCCCGGAGGACATGGAATGGTGCTTCTACGCCGAACTCTACGATCCTCCGGTTTCGCGCCCTTACGCCGCCGCCGAACCCACAAAGTTTGACGATCATTTAGTTGCGCGTGATTGGAATCCCGGCGACACACAAATTCGGGTGCTCGACTCGGACGCATCCGGTCACTCCGATTTACTTGTGTGGTCGCCATCACGCATTGTTCTGTATAAGCGAGGCTCCGAACCTGCGTTGAACACGGGGCTCGAATCTGTTCGCGGCATTCGTGCCGTCGCCGTCGGTGACTACGACAACGACGGTTTTCCCGATCTGGCGATCGCGACCGATACAGGCACGGCGCTCTATCACAACAATCACGGTGCGTTTACGAAGGCTATCGATCTGCACGGCCCAAAGGACGTGACGGCGGCGCTTTGGGTCGACTACGATCATGACAACGATCTCGATCTGCTACTCTTCGGCCCGAATCCGGCGCTGTTGCGCAACAACGGAAACGGAACGTTCGAAGACCATACAGCGGATTTCCCATTCGTCAAGGGTGAGGCTCTCGATGCCATCCAGTTTGCGATTCGCGGCGACACCGCGGCGCGGGATATTGTCGTTTCCTATAAAGACCGTCCCGGAGTCCTGTATCTCGATCTGCTGAATGAGAAGTTTGAAACACGCGATATCGCGGCCCTTCCGGCGGGCTCATCCATGCTCGACACTCAAGATGTCGACCACGATGGCTTTCTGGATGTGGTCGCGTATGCGCCCGAGATTCGTGTCGTCCGCAACAGCACGGACGGGAAACTGGTTGCCTCGGACCTGAAGCCTGCAGCGTCGCAGATCCGGGCGGATTTCAATGCCGATAACCGGCAGGATTATGCTCGCCTGCAGCCTGACGGTTCGCTGCACCTGTTCCTGAACACGTCAGAGGACGAGCACTGGTCGACGGTTCGCATCGAGGGAATCAAGAACGTCAAACTCGCGCCGGGCGCAACAGTAGAAATGAAATCCGGCGCGTACTACGATAAACGCGTCTACTTGGGCTCGCCGCTTGCCTTTGCGCTCGACAGTCGAGCGGATGCGGATACGATTCGCATCACCTGGCCGAACGGGCTGATTCAGAATGAAATTCACCAGAAAGCCAACCAGGCCTTAAAGATCGCCGAGGCGCAGCGCCTCTCAGGTTCGTGTCCCATGATCTTCGCCTGGAACGGGAAGGCGTTTGAGTTCATTACGGACGTGCTGGGTGTTGCCCCGCTGGGAGCGAGTTCAGGCGACGGGAATTACTTCCCAGTCGATCACGACGAGTATGTTCAGATACCCGGCTCAGCGTTGAAGGCGAAGGATGGCCAATATCAAATACACATCACCGAGGAGTTACACGAGGTCTCGTATCTCGACAAGGTGCAGCTGATTGCCGTTGACCACCCTTCGGCCGTCAGCATTTACACCAACGACAAGTTCAAGTCACCGCCGTACCCTGAGTTCAGACTGTTTGGGGCAGAGAAAAAGCTGCGTCCCGTGCGTGCTATCGAAAGCACCGGCTTCGATGCCACCGCACGCGTGGCGAAAATCGATCAGACCTATCCGGACACGTTCAAACACGATGAATCCGGCGTTGCGGAGCTACATACTCTCGATCTTCAGTTCGGAAGTGCTGCCGCTGAGAATCGCGCGGCCCTGGTTTTGAATGGTTGGGTCGACTGGGCGGATGGCAGCACGTTTCTTGCAGCATCGCAGGGCGGCCAAGGCCTGATCTTTCCGTATCTGCAGGTCAAGAATGCACAAGGGCAATGGCAAACGGTTGTCCAAGATATGGGCATACCCTCCGGCAAACCCAAAACGATTGTCGTCGACCTGACCGGCAAATTTCTTTCGAAGTCGCGAGACGTCCGCATTGTGACGAACCTGTGCGTGTATTGGGACGAAATTTTTCTGATCGAAGACGCAGGCGCGCCGAGAGTGCGCCTCACCCCGATGGACGCGGACTTCGCCGACCTGCACTTCCGCGGCTTCTCAAAGCCAGTGATTGATGCGCGCCGGCAGCAGCCGGAACAGTTCCTCTACGATCAGGTGATGCCGGTGTCGAACTGGAACCCGACACCGGGCCGCTACACGCGTTATGGAGACGTTCTGCCGCTGGTCAGGAATGTCGACGACAAGCTCACGATCATGGGTTCGGGCGATGAGCTCAGTCTCACCTTTCCCGCCAACTCACTCCCGCCTCTACCGGCAGGATGGAGTCGCGACTTCCTGCTTCTCGTCGATGGTTGGGCCAAAGATGCCGACGCGAATACCGCGTTCAGCCAGACGGTAACGCCGCTGCCGTTCCATGCCATGAGTGCCTACCCGTACAAACCGAATGAGCACTTCCCGGCAGATCCGGACCACGCCGCTTATGTCCGCGAATATCTGACCCGGCCCGCGCTGAAGCTCATTCGACCGCTCCCTCAGAGCCATGAGCGAAGCGATTGGAATTCATCAACTCAGCGCCATGAACCAACTGATTGGAGTTTTTCGCAATGATCCGCCATCTTCCCAAAGTCTGTGTAATCGCGGTTGCAGCTCTTCTGGTCAACAGCGCTCTCTTAGCAGCGTTCCCCACTGATTCCCTCTTCGAAATCGGGAACGTTCTGCTGCACATCGCGCTTGGAGCGCTGGTAGGCATCCTAGCGCTCATCCTCTCGCGGGTTGACCGCAATCAGATCGGGATTGTGGTCGCTGCCGCTTCAGGCGTTCTGCTTGCGGTCGTCGGGAACACACGCGATCACCGCATTATCTTCATCGTTCACGTGATTATTTCACTCGTTGCCGTGGCTGTGCTCTTCGCCCGGCGCGAGCGTTTCCTCCTCGCCAAAATTACTGCCGCTGCCGCAGGAGTGGTTTTGATCGCGGGCATCGTGAACCGCGACCTGGTTTCACATCCCAAAGACCACATTGTGAATTCACGCAGCGTTCCCGTTTCGATGTATCAGGAAGGCGCAGGCCCGCAGAGCCCGTTCTTTCCATCGGGCTCCAACACCACTACCGGCAAAGTGATCCCGTCCGGCTTCTTCATGGAGTCGAATAAATGCGGTGAGTGTCACAAGGACATCTACAACCAATGGAAGCGATCGATGCATCATTTCGCTTCATTCAACAATCAGTTCTATCGAAAATCGATCGAATACATGCAGGACGTGGAGGGCACGAAGCCCAGCAAGTGGTGCGCGGGCTGCCACGATCATGCGGTTTTCTTCAATGGCCGTTTCGATCGTCCGATAAAGGAGCAGATCGACACGCCCGAAGCACAGGCCGGCTTGAGTTGCATGTCCTGCCACTCCATCGTTCACGTCAATGGAAGTGTCGGTAACGGCGGGTTCAGCATGTCGTATCCGCCGCTGCATGAAATCGCCGATAACCCGAATCCGGCGGTTAAAAAGCTCGTCGATTTCGTTACCTATGCCGCTCCTGAGGCACATCGGCGCACCTTCATGAAGCCATTCATGCGCGACAGTGTTCCCGAGTTCTGCTCCAGCTGCCACAAGGTTCATCTGGATGTTCCAGTGAATAACTACCGCTGGTTCCGGGGCTTCAACGACTACGACAACTGGCAAGCGAGCGGTGTCTCCGGCCAGGGGGCTCGTTCCTTCTATTACCCGCCAAAAAGCGCCGATTGCGCAGGCTGTCACATGCCTCTGGTCAACTCACATGACCCGGGAAATGTAAGCGGCAAAGTGCACTCGCACAGTTTCCCGGCCGCGAATACGGCTGTTTCGTTTGCTAACCAGGACGCTCAACAGCTCGCGCTTGAGGAAAAGTTTCTGAAGTCCGGTTTCATCAGCGTCGACATATTCGCCGTCAGTCCCGTCACGCGCCAAAAGTCGGATACGGAGATGATTCGCCGTGGGGGGAACGCGCCCCAAATCAAGAGTATGTTCGGAGTTGGTGAAGAGGCGGAGCAGACCGGCACAGCCGTCATTCGCGATGTCGGCCAAATCGCAGCACCAGCCGACATTGCAGGCGCAACTCTCCGGCCGGGCTCCAGCAACCGCGTAGATGTCGTCGTACGCACTCGCAAAATCGGGCACTTCTTCCCGGGCGGAACTGTTGATTCGTTTGACGTATGGCTGGAATTGAAGGCTGAAGACGACAACGGAAAGCCGATTTTTTGGAGCGGCAAGGTGGAAGACAATGGCAGAGGCCCGGTAGAACCTGGGGCGCATTTCTACCGCGCGTATCAGCTCGACGAGGCAGGAAATCCCATCAACAAGCGAAATGCGTGGCAGGCGCGCAGCGTTCTATACGTCCGCCTGATCCCGCCTGGAGCGGCTGATGTCGCCCATTACCTCGTCACAGTTCCGCCAGACGCGAAAGGTAAGATCCACTTTACGGCGAAGCTGAATTACCGCAAATTCAGCTGGTATTACACCAATTGGGCGTACGCCGGCGTGCCGAAGCCAAATCAGGACCCCAAGTTGATCGCGATCGATCACAACGGGCTTGACTACAGCTTCGATCCGCACAACATTCCAAAGAACGTGTCGGGCCAGATCAAGAATGAGATTCCGTGCCTGCCGATAGAAACGATTGCGCAGGCGAGTCTGACGCTGCCGGTTTCGACGCAGCCGAACAACTGGCAAGCGCTCGCTAAAACCGGAACTCGCGAACGGTGGAATGATTGGGGCATCGGGTTACTACTGCAGGGCGATCTGAAAGGCGCGGAGTACGCGTTCCGCAAGGCAGCGGATGCGGAGCCGGCTTATGCAGACGCTTACTTAAACGTTGCGCGAGCGCTTATTCAGGAGGGCGAGACGGATGCCGCGAAACCCTATATCGATCGGGCGCTGAAGCTGAATTCGTCGCTCGGCCGGATCTATTATTTCCGGGCGCTGGTCGAGAAAGCCGACGGGGATTACGACGCTGCACTTAAATCACTTGAACGCGTGGAATCGCAATATCCGCGTGATCGCGTCGTGCTCAATCAGATCGCGCGCATTCTGTTCCTGAAGCGGCAGTATTCGCAAGCCGTCGGATATCTCGAACGCGTGTCGGACATCGATCCCGAAGACGTTCAGATGCATTACACGGCGATGCTCTGCTATCGCGGGCTTGGCGACGGTCAAAAGGCCGAGCACGAACAACTGCTATACCAGCGCTTTAAGGCGGATGAAGCGTCTCAAACGATTACAGCCGAACGCCGTCGCCTGAGCCCGGAAGACAACAACGAACGCCAGCCGATTCACGACCACGAGTCGATTTCGCTACCCTGACATTTACATGAAATCCACGTCGATATTCGCTCTCGCGAGCCTTGGTTTCGCTTTTGCCGTCGCGGTGCTCGCTGTTTCGCCCGCGGTAAATGTTCGCTTCACCGATGTCACCGAGAAGGCCGGCATCCACTTCACGCATCACAGTGGTGCTACAGGTAAGAAGTATTTGCCGGAGACGCTCGGTGCCGGCTGCGCCTTCATCGATCTCGACGGAGACGGCTGGGCAGACATTCTGCTCATCAACGGGACAGATCTAAGCGCGGGAGCGCACCACTTTTTGCCCGCGTTCTATCACAACAACCACAACGGAACCTTCACCGATGTGACGCGCGGCAGCGGTCTCGATGTCGAGATGTACGGCATGGGCGTAGCTGTCGCCGACTATGACAACGACGGTCTGCCGGATGTCTATGTGACGGCGCTCGGCGGAGATCATCTGTTTCACAACGAAGGGCACGGCCATTTCCGCGATGTGACGGCGCAGAGCGGCATTCGCAATGCGAACTTTGGAACGAGCGCGGCGTGGTTCGATTACGACAAGGACGGCAAGGCCGATCTGTTCGTCGCGAATTATGTGACCTGGAGTAAAGAAAAAGACCTCTGGTGCTCTTTGGACGGCGCGACCAAGTCCTACTGCACGCCGGAATCCTACACGGGCACCTCATCGAAACTGTTCCACAATCTCGGCAATGGAAAATTTGAGGACGTCACAGAGAAAGCTGGGCTCGGGGACAAAACAAGCAAGTCTCTCGGCGTCGTCATTTTCGATTTCAACAACGACGGCTGGCCCGACATCTTCGTATCGAACGACACGCAACCCAGTAAGTTGTACAAGAACAACGGAAACGGCACGTTTACTGAAGTAGGGATGCAGGCCGGCGTCGCATTCGGAGAAGATGGTGTGGCACGGGGCGCGATGGGCGTCGACGCGATCGACTATGATCACTCCGGCAAGCCTCATCTTCTGGTGGGCAATTTCGCAAACCAGATGATCGCGCTATACCACAACGAGGGCAACGGCTTCTTTGTCGATGAAGCCCCCTCCTCGACAATCGGCCGGGCCAGTCTGCTAAGTCTCACGTTTGGCGCGTTCTTTTTCGACTACGATCTTGATGGTTGGGACGACATCCTCGCCGCGAATGGTCATATTGAGCCCGACATCAACCGCATCCAGCCGAAGGTCAGTTATCGTGAATCGCCGCTGCTCTTCCACAACCAGGGTCACGGGCGCTTCGAAAACGTCAGCAATGATGTCGGCCCCGATTTTCGGCGGCAGGTTGTCGCTCGCGGCGCCGCTTACGCCGACTACGACCATGACGGCGATCTCGACGTAATTATCAACAACAACGACGGTCCTCCGGTACTCTTTAACAACGAGGGCGGAAATCGCAACAATTGGCTCTGTCTGCGGCTGAACGGTACGAAATCAAATCGCAGCGGATTGGGCGCGATTGTACGCGTTCAGGACAGTACAGGAAAACAGTGGAAAGTGGTTCACAGCGGTTCAAGCTATTGTTCGCAGAGTGATCTCGCTTTGACGTTCGGCTTGGGGCGCGACACAGCCGCATCTGTTGTTGCGGTGGAATGGCCAAGTGGAAGGCGCCAGCAGTTTCAAGACGTTGCGGCCA